>CAIWHI010000955.1 GCA_903912435.1 uncultured Bacteroidota bacterium
ACAGCCACGCCGCTGCCCCTGCACGCCCTCCCTCCACGCCTGCTGTGCCGCAGGTGGCCCGGTGAGCATGCTAAATAGCAAAACCCTCTCAAACAGCGACTTTTTCATGGGGGCCTTCCCTGCCGAATATGGTGATGCCGTAGCCGGTGTGTTCGACCTCAGGCTAAGGAATGGCAATAGTGATAAGTTTGAGTTTACCGGGCAGTTTGGTTTCCTGGGTACCGAACTAGCAGCCGAAGGGCCACTATCTAAAAAAGGTGGTGCCTCCTTCCTGGTTTCCTACCGCTATTCTACTTTGAAATTATTTGAGGGTTTGCATATCAAAATAGGCTCCACCTCTATCCCCAATTACCAGGATGCAACCTTTAAGGTGAATATCCCTATAGGTAAGAAATCAGACCTGGCATTTTTTGGCATAGGTGGCCTCAGCAATATAGACTTGGTGGTAAGCACCCTCAAGCAAACCGGCTCACAACTATATGGCGAGAGCGACCGCGACCAATATTTTACTTCTAATACCGGCATAGTAGGGGCCACCTTCAGCCATACGTTTAATAAGACAACGTTTACCAAGTTCACCATAGCCCAAACAGGCAATGAGGTGCTGGCCAACCATAATTATGTGTTCCGTGATACAGGCACCAATGCGGTTATCTACCCGCTCAAGCCTATTTTGGGGTATTCATTTATCACCGCCACCACGGTGGCCCACTGGTATGTGAACAAAAAACTAAGTACCCGGCAAACCCTTAAATTCGGCATTACCAATAATTATTACCACCTGAACCTCTTAGACAGCAGCCGGCAATACCCCCCTACCCGCCTCGACTGGCAAAACAGGCTCAACTTTAAGGGCGGGACCGACCTCGTTCAGGCTTATGTATTGTACAAATACCGCCCTACCGACAATCTTACCTTCACAGGTGGTCTACATGCCCAATACCTATCGCACAATGGTTCCCAGTCGCTGGAACCCCGCCTGGGTATGAGGTGGGCCATTAGCAAAAGTGATTTCTTCACTGCAGGTTATGGACTTCACAGCCAGATGCAACCCCTGTACCAGTACTTTGCCCATGAACCAGGCACACCGGCTACCGAGATGCAAAACTATAATGTAGGGTTCACACGCAGCCACCATTTCATAATGGGCTACGACAGGGTACTCTCCAAACAAGTGAAGCTGAAACTGGAAACATATTACCAATACCTGTTTGACGTGCCGGTTGAAACCCGAATCGGTTCATCCTATTCCGCCCTCGACCAGGGCAGCGGCTATTCCCGCGACTTCCCCGATACCCTGAAGAATTCAGGCAAGGGCTATAACTATGGCTTCGAGGCTACGCTGGAAAAATCCTTCAGCCATGGCTATTATATACTACTTACGGGTAGCGTGTTCAACTCCCAAGCTATGGGCAATGATGGTGTGTACCGCAATACCGACTACAATAGTAAGTATTCCTTTAATATCCTGGCCGGCTACGAAAGGAAACTGGGCAAATACAGCACCCTCACCACTGGGCTTAAGGCAACCTTTATAGGTAGCAAATTATACTCGCCCGTAAATGCAAAAGCCTCCGACTCCCTGGGCGATCTGGTGGTGATAGACAGTGCAAGAAACAGCCTGCAGTTCAAATCCTATTTCCGCACCGACCTGAAACTGGGTGTGCGCTTCAACTCCAAAAGGCTCACCCACGAGTTAGCCCTGGACCTTGTAAATGTATTCAACACCCAAAACATATTATCCCAAACGTTTAGCTATGGCCTATACCAGCAAACCAATGGCCGCGAACCCTTTTATTACCAGTACCAGCTAGGCTTCCTCCCCATTTTTTATTACCGAGTAGACTTCGGGATAAAGCACAAGGAGGTGGAAAAGCATGATAATTAAAAAAGGTTTGTTGTCCAGGCTTTTATACCGCTATAGGGCTTTAGTGGCGTTAGCACCGTTCAGGTAGGGGAATGCTATTGGGCTTTGCATCCCAACCCCTGCTGTGTGGCTGCTTCACCCGCTTTTTCACTGTGTGAAGCAGCCACAAAATAGGTGGGGAAGGAACTGTTTGATGCCTGATTTTTTCCCCGCTTATTTTTTCCCCGCTGATTGGTCTGATTGCGTTGAAATACACACAGGTAGTCTGCCGCGGCGGACAATGCCCCATTTTCTGAAAATAAAATATTTTGAGCTATGGGGCAATGGTTGCGTTGTAAGTTATTGGTTGTTAATTACATGTGTTTTTTTTAATTTCCCATCCTTACCTCAAAATGCCCCAATGTTACCACGGGGTACTGGTCGAAGCCTCACGCTTCGTCCTCTTACTATGAAGCGTGAGGCTTCAATTTGCAAGCGGACGCTTGCACGAAACCAGGCCAAGCCGGCCGGCCCCTAGGCGGGCGAGACCTTTAGACTAGTGGGGAACGGGTTATATTGGCTTTTCCCGATGGCCCTAACGGAATATTAGGAACAACGCAGGGGATATATATATATTGCCATCATTTCCCGAGACGGATTCAATCCGTCTCTACCGCGACAACACACCGCCTATCCTGGTATTATTATCCCGATCCTGCATTACTCAATCTACTAATCCCAAAAATTGTCTCGTCTTGTATTGTTTAAGCGATGTGGACTAGTGGGGGGGAGGCTTTTGGCGTGCTGGTCTGCCTCGACAATTCAAATCGTTGCTGACCGATTTGAATTACAGTTTTGCTTTTTGGTGCGCTAGTGGGATTGGGGTGCATTGAACTGTGATACCAGCCTTACCTACCGGCAAATAGTAATAATATGCGATAGTCTTTTTGCACTGGCAGGTTATCCTGATAGTGCAGGCACTGCCATTGACATATCTCTTTTATAGTACCACCTGCTGTTAGTGCAATTTTAAAACACTTTATAAATATTTATGGGAAAATTTGTTTTTTATAAAATATTTATTTAGCTTCGGTTTAACAATTTCACTTTATGAATAAACATCTTACCTTTTTTCTGTTTTTCTTATTTTTTACAGGCTTCACTACCCAGGCCCAGGTAATACAGACTATTGTAGGGACTGGAGTGCCAGGGTATAGTGGAGACTTTGGCCCTGCTATAAGTGCCAAGTTAAATGGCCCATATGGCGTATCACTGGATGATACAGGTAATTTATATTTTTGCGATTATAGAAATCATTGTATTCGAAAGATAAGCCCTGCCAGGGGAGGGATAATTACTACTATTGTAGGGGATGGTACACCAGGTTATAGCGGGGATGGTTCACTAGGAATATATGCTCAACTCCATTATCCTTTGGATGTATTTGTTGACCACCAGGGAAATGTATACATAGCCGATGTGGTAAATCATTGCATCAGAAAGGTAACTCCTTCAAACTATATCACAACCATTGCAGGTACAGGTACGGCTGGTTATAATGGTGATGGCATAGCAGCCACTTTAGCACAACTTAATACTCCAGAAGGTGTAACTGTTGATAGTATTGGAAATGTATATATTGCAGATCGAGAAAATTTCCGGATTCGCAAAATTGATACTTCAGGGTTTATTACAACTGTTGCAGGTACAGGTATTGCTGGGTATAGTTCAGATGGAAGTTCTGCTTCTACTGCTCATCTAGATTCTCTAAATAGCATAAGAATTGACAGGTCAGGTAGTTTGATAATTACGGACAATGTCCGCATCCGAAGGATTAGCCCTGCAACCGGTGGAATTGTTACGACCATTGCTGGGACAGGAATCCTTGGTTTTAGTGGTGATACCGGCCCTGCAACATCTGCTAACATTGGGGGGGGGGCAATTGGCTTGGATAATTCAGGTAATGTATATTTAGCTGATGCAAATGCAAATCGGATCCGAAAAATAAATACATCTGGCATTATAAATACTATTGCTGGTAGTACCACTGGTGGCTTTGGCGGTGATGGCGGTAATCCACTTCTCGCCAAATTGGCATTACCACAAGGCGTCTGTGTCAGTAATTCAGGAGACGTATATATAGGGGATGTCGGAAATAACCGGATACGAATTGTGACCTTGCAGGCCTTAGCATTAAATGATATTTTAATTAAAAATGAATATATTAACATATATCCTAATCCGGGTAATGGGTATATTTCTATCTACATTTCTTCGAGCACCCAAGAGCCATTCCAAGTGACAATGACCAATGTTTTCGGTGAAAAAGTGAAATCATTCCAGATTGTTTCCAATCAACAAACTCATGCAGAATTAGACATGCTTCCAGGCATTTATTATTTGTCTGCAACTGCTTCCAACCGTCAATTTATACAAAAATTAGTATTGCAATAATTTATATATTAAAATCAACACACATGAAAAAATGGTTAATTACATCAGGCATAATAGTGATATATGCTTGTACAAGCTATGGGCAAGACTCTACTATTCAAACTAATAGGTGGCGTACATATGCCAGTGATACCAGCATTACCTACCGGCAAATAGTAATACTATGCGATAGTCTTTTTGCACTGGCAGGTTATCCCGACAGCACTGGCATCGCCAGTGACAGCAGCGATACTGTTGCCAGCATTGATGCTACAGAAACGCCGTATACAGACTATGTGAGATGGAAAACTTTCTGGGCTTTCAGAACAGATGTAACAACAGGCAAGCTTCATGATTTCGGAGCAGATGCCAGTGCTAAGATGAGCAGCAGCTCAGGAGCTACCTATAATTGTGCCGGAACATCGGCACTGCAAAGCAGTTTACCGGCATTGCCACCCTATATCCGTGGCTGGCAATTTATAGGGCCACAAAATACCTATAGAAACCCTGATAAAGTTGATGGTACTGATGCTGGATGCGGGGGTGTACACTGGAATAGCCTGGACCAGCACCTGGGGCAGGTGAATGAAATTATTGTGAACCCCGACAACCCTGATCAAATTTATGCTACTGATATCTGGGGCGGATTATGGTATACCACCAATGCCACACTGGCACCAAATAATACATGGACCTGCCTAAGCGATAACCTCGCCAGTATAGCAGGTATAGGGGTATCCAATTTATTTGTTGATTTTTCCAGTACATCACACACCTTACTATGCCTTGTTGGTGTCCCTGCATCAATTGCAATACAAAATCCACGAAAAACGATTGGGATTTTTTACTCTCCTGATAATGGCGCAACTTTCACCCAGCTGGATATTTCATCAGGTTATACTACAGCTGATGGACCGATCCTTGATATGAAATACTGGCCTGGCAGCACGTCAACATTGAAATTATTATTTATAACAACGCAATTTAAAATCATTCGGCTCAATATAACTGACCCGATTCATATATCATCAGGGATAATTAAAGATATGACTGACCCATATCATGGCCCATGGTTACAAACAACTGAAAATCAGATGAACAGGTTTCACGGGTTTATGGAGCTATCTTTTTTACCATCCTGGCCTTATAATATGTATGTGGCCACAAAAAGCAATGTGGAATATGGCCTGCCGGTTACATCGGGTATATATAGAATAAATAATTGCCACTATTGCAACAATTGCACCTTAAACCCGCTGAATATAACTACAGCTACAGATTATTTAGGTGGGAGTGGCAGTTTTATTTACAGTCCAGGTCCATTTTTATATTCATCTGGATGGAATTATTCGAGTACTGACCAAAATATGCAATGTATCCCAACTACAACACCCGCGAGTGTTGAGGTGCCGGTTATTGGCTCCTACCTGGAGAATATGACCTATACTATTTCATTTAAGCTGGTATTACCACCACATACCAGGGCAGATGTTGTATTAAAAGATGTTAAAGAAAATAATACTTATATTCCTGACTGGGGTACAGGTACTACCCCAACTCCAGGGGAAATAAGTGGAGACTATTACATAGGTCCGGGATATAGTTATTCAGTAGCAACAACTCAAGGCAAATACATTAATGACGGGCCAACTACGTATACCTGCACGGTAACTACAACTGTAACCGCAACTCATTTTGTTGACCGGCTTGAATTTGTGGCCTATGCCTTAAGCGGGTATAGCGGTACAGGCTATATTACACTCGATGATGTGAGTGTAATCGTACCCTTTCAGAATTTTCTATATAATTTAGTAACTTCTCCGGCATTACCAGATAATATTTTGTGCATTACCAGAAATACGAATTTAAATAAACTAACAAATATAAGTGACGGCTCATCTTTTTCAGTCAGCTCTTATGATATGCCGTTTTATGTATCTAGTAGTAGTGTAGATGTTGCGGCCCTAATAAAACCATCACCTACTGATGGGTATATTGTTTATACCTATTCTAATTCATCATCAGTAGGCCCTATGGTATGGAAAATAAATATGAATACCGGAGTAACCACGCAGGATTGCAGTGAAGCAGGGGCATTACATGTAGATGCCAGATGCCTGGTACCCATGCGCAATACTTCTGGCCTGTTTGATGATCTGTATATCGGGAATGACGGAGGCATTGCAAGAGGAACTTTTAACGGAACCTGGACTAGCCTAAACGGTACCGGAATGAAAACAATCTTAGGATTTGATATTGGTTCCAGTATACATACTGGTGAGGTGGGTATTGCAGCAACAGATAATGGTATTATTGTAAGTAATGCAAAAGATTTTAGCAGATGGCAATATAATTTTGTTAATGATGGCGGGCAGGTAAAATACGGCAAAAGGTATACTACATCTAATAGTCGTTTCGAAGGTTATAGCTATGCTTCGGGCTTTGCAATGCTACAAAGAACCCAGATTAATACTGTACCGGTAATAACCGCATCATCATTAGTTCGATTATCAGATTATTGTAGTCTTACTGTTGGTGTGCCTAATTTAGGTAAAATGGTGACTACTTATAACAGTGAATATATCGGTACAGGGGTTTGCGGTAATAATATATATAATGTAAAGTCCTTTTTGAGTGGTACAGGTACTACAGCTAGCCCATTTATATTAAGATACAATAATCTCACAATGGGTGCGTCCTTTACAACACCTGATATAACTCACTATACGAATGGCCGGGAACCGGTGCAGGCAATTGCTCCTGATTTATATGACCCCAACTATGTTGCAGCATATATGCATGACCAATCACGTGACCCTCAGGGGTATTTTGCATATAGTACTAACGCCAATTCCGTGACGCCTACCTGGACCGTAGTTAGTAATAACCCTGCCTGGAATACTGCAACTAATGCAACAACAAACTGGCAAGGACTGATCAATTTGGTTGCAGACCCCAGACCTCATTATTCTGGTAGTTTTGTAAACCAAAAAAGGCTTTGGGGTGGGGCCGCCGGCTATTTTACCGCTGGCACAGACCGGGTTTTTGAGACACGGAACGGGGGCGGAACCTGGAATGATCTATCAATAGGCTTACCATCGGGCCCGGTAAATGCGCTTGCCTATGATGAACAATCGCATTATTTGTTTGCCGGTACAGACCAGGGTGTTTATGCTTTTAATGTTGATAATGGCCCAATCAGTGCTTCCAATCCCTGGCAGTGTTATTCGCTCAATTTGCCAAATAGCTTTGTTACAGGCTTAGATATCAACCGGTGTACCGGAAAATTATATGTTTCAACCTATGGTAGAGGAGCATATGAAGCAGAACTACCACCAGACTATAACTGGAATGGCTCTTTGATGAGCGGCGGGTCATATGGCTCGTCTGGAATTGAGGATTTTTGTGATATTGATAAAATTACAGGAACAAATACAGCACCCACCTTCTGGACCCAGGACAGGGATGAGGTGAGAACAGTATATATAGGGACTGGCAAGGCGCTGGTGATACAAAACTGCACTATAAATATGGGGAGGAACAAAAATATTATTGTAGATGTAGGCGGCAGTTTAATCATTGACGGTGCTACGATTACCAATCTGTGCGGGGCTATGTGGGGCACGATATCTGTTTTAGGCGACCCCACAGCCGATCAGGATTTAAGCCATGCAAGCGACCCAATTACTTCCACATCAGCACCTTATTGCAACCAGGGATTTTTGAAGATACAAACATATACCGGAACACCCAACAGGGATCCGGTAATAGAAAATTCTTACTTAGGTATATTTATGGCGGGCCAGTATTATGATGGCTCAGATATTTGCGATTATTCCCCCGGTACAGAAGGCGGGTTACTATTTGCAGACAGGACCACATTTCACAATTGTGCATCAGGCGCATTTTTCTTACCCTACAATAAGACCACTTATTCTTATATGAGCGACTGCCATTTTATAGCCGATGCACCTTTACAAAACAAATATTTCATAGATCATGCAACTGGTATCCCAAGACCTTACGGAATGTCAATAGGTGTATATGTGAACGGTAACTCAGGTATCAGTTTCTGGAATGACACGTTTGAAACAGTAAATAATACTACAATTGGGTTTTCACCTGATATGGATTTACGTGGCAATGGATATATAGGGTATAATTCATACGCTTCGATAAATAGTTGTACATTTAATAATTTGACAAGGGGCGTACTCCATACAGCCACATGGGGCCCTCCAGTTCAGGTTTTTGATGGTAAATTCAATGGTTGCTGGCGGTCTATAAGTAATGATGGAGGGTGGGGCTTCATTTGCCACAAGAATCAAATAATAAACGGAATAGAACCACTATTTTTTCCTTCTACATTTACCGGAACGACTCACCCTATGGGCATTAACGGAAATACGCTTGATTTTCACATAAGTGAAAATACTGTTACTCAATCCACAGCAGGTGGGGATTTTGGAATTATTGCCACGGGGAATACAGCCAATACCTTGTATAGAAATACAATAAATAATTGCACCTATGGCATAAATGGAATATTTGGAATATATGACCTGTTCCAACTTAGATGTAACACTTTAAATAGCAGTATGATACCAATACGGATATTCTCTGCAGGTACTTATACACCTGAGGCTCAGGGAAATTGCATTGACCCAACAGGAAACCGATTCTATTTTTCATCTGGAACATCCCCTGTGCAAATACAAAATTTAATTTCATCTACCACACTTAACTATAGTACTTATAGTAATGACCCTTATAAGTTGTATACATCAGCAATACTGAATGTGAATCCAATACCTTGCTCAATTGAATGTGCTGATTTTAATGAATGCTGCCCTGAAAAACCTTTTGGCTTTTATAAAGTAAGAACATCAGGTGGTAATGGTATATCATTGGATGATGCAATAAGTGGTTTGTCATTAGTAGACCAGCAAATTGCCAATTTGCAGATGCGCCTTAATTCTGGGCATGCTTCCACACTGTTGGCAGCAATAAATAATTTAAGTTTATCCAGTTCTGCAGTTACTAATACCTTATTAATGGCTGGTCCGTACCTGGGTGATGATGTATTAAAGGCCGCAATAGACCGTTCTACGCCATTAAATTATGCAGATATTAAAAGCATAGTCCTCAATAATTCAGCTTTAAGCCAGCCGGTAGCAAATGAACTGGCCATTGTTGATACCCAGTTAAGTTCAGACACTGACATTATAACTGCTCAAAATACAACATCTGTAAGGAGATTAGTGCAGGATAGCCTCCAAACTTATTCTACACAACAGAGCGAGTATATTTCTGCCCTTACAATATATTATGATAGTGTACGAGACATGCAATCTGTGGCTCAATTGTATGCCACACACAGGCTATTTGAATCGGCATTTGGTTATTACCTGCGCCTCAATGATCTTTCACATGCCCAAAATATGATTGATAGTATTCAGGATACACTTCTGTCTCATCTGATGACCATTCACTTACAGCATGTGACATCTGGAAAATCGCCTGATTCGTTATCAAGTTCAGATTCACTGACCATTGCTACCTTAGCGCAAAACAGGTCTACCCATGTAGGTGAAGTAGCCTATATCTGGTATAGACATGCGTATAATTTGCCATTTTTTGAGTATTTCCCATATGATTCGTTAAATGATTCAGTTGCAGAAAGGAAAAGCAAGATTAATTCAAAAAATGCCAATAATAATATAGCCGATAAGCCCAATATCAGTATTTACCCTAACCCTGCAAAGGATAATGTTATGGTGGTCATCAATAATGGCAATTTCGGGCCGGGAAGCTATATCACTGCTACTGATATTTATGGTCGGAAGGTATTTTCTACACAGGAGGCTACAAGCAATAAGCTGAATGTCAATACACAATCCTGGATAAGCGGGGTATATGTATTTACTGTACATCTGAATGATGGTACGTATTATACATCAAAGGTTGTGATAAAGAAAGAATAATTTGGTCATGAAAGTAAAATAAAGATAGATGAAGGATGGGTTGGCATTCCCCAATGGCACGAGTGTTCCAAAGGATCACTCGTGCCTACTAAAATCTGCCTGTCTATGTAAGGCATTCATTGAATAATAGCCCAATAACAACTATATCCCTTTAGCGTACTGCAACAAATCCCCAAAATGTTGCACCCGCCCGGGGTGCTAAAACGGAAGTAGGGACACAATTGGCCACAAACCTTGCACTCCTAAATGACACTTAGCCTTGTTCTAAAGCCTCAATATTTTTCAAACCAATCGAATTTACTATGTATGATATTGTCTTTTTCTTTGGTAATATAGTCGAGGTAGGAACGGGCGGCGGAGGAGAATTTCTTATTTTTTAACCATATCAGGTGCCAGTTAGTTTGTATCGGAAAATTCTGAACGGGTATTATTTGTAGTTCGCCGGTAGTTAATTCATTTTTTATGCCTATCAGGGGCATTATTGATGAGCCAAGGCCGGCTATCACGGCCTGCTTCACTGCCTCGTTTGACGTTAATTCCATTTTTTTAAGTACCGGTAATTTGTTTTCACTAATAAACCGCTCCATTACCAGCCGGGTGCCAGAGCCGGGTTCGCGGTAGATGAGGGGTAGCTGCTCAAATATGGAATAGTCATTTGTGTTCTTGTCAAATTTGGTTTGGGTGTTGGTTACAAGGTATAATTTGTTGAGCATCAGTTTCACACTTTCCACTGCCAGCGATTCGGGCAAGATGGAGACCAGCGAAAAATCCACCTCATTTTTCTCCAGGCTTTCTATTACTTTGGCCTTGTTGGTTACGTCCATGGCCAATTCAATTCCGTGGTGCATATTGAGGAAATCGGCCAGGAAATAGGGCATCACATATTTGCCGGTTGATACTATGGAGATTTTGAGGCGGCCTGTCAACTGCCCTTTATGTGCCAGGGTTTTATAGTTGAGCTCATATACCCCTTCCAATATTTGCCCTGCGGCTGTGGCTATTTCATTGCCAAATTCGGTAATGTATAATTGCCTGCCTACTACCTCGGTAAGAGGCAGATCGAACTGGTCCTGGAAGTTTTTTAGTTGTATAGATACTGCGGGTTGGGTTAGGTGCAGCTCTTCTGACGCCTTGGTAATACTGCCTGTCTGGGTCACTTTCAGGAAGATTTTGAGCTGGTTCAATGTGTAATTCATAAAAATATTTTATGGTAATCATTGCAAAGTTAAATAAAAACTAATGGATTTTATGATTCAATTTTGTGCCATCAAAAGCAAGAGATACCAAAAAAATATGCAAATGATGCTTGAAAATTTGAAAATAGGGATACTGGGAGGGGGGCAGCTAGGGGCTATGCTGCTAAGGTATGCTATAGATTTTGGCCTTAATGTATCAGTACTAGACAAGGATAGTGATGCCCCATGTGCCAGGCA
>CAIWHI010000956.1 GCA_903912435.1 uncultured Bacteroidota bacterium
ATCAATGGGTCATCTACGGCATTAGTTTTTTTCTTTTCTGATGAAACAATTAAGTCATTTACTACTTCCCATCCTGCATTATTAAATAATTGTATTATTTCATTTGGATTTCTAAACAGGTAAATATGATCAATGGCCGGAGAATTGCATGGTGCGGTGATAAATGCAATTGCTTTATCTGTACCTAATGAATGGAGCTTTTTCATGATGCCTAATGGGTCTTCAAGGTGTTCCAACACCTCACCCATAATAATGAAATCAAACTTCTGTTCACTTTCATATTGGTACACATCCTGAAGGATATAATCTACATGGCCACTTTTTACAAATACCTTCGACATTTCTATGGAGGTTTCACTAATATCCACCATTGTATAGTTATAGTCTGCTGAAAGTTGGCTAATGACTTCATTGGTAAATAAGCCATGGCCACCACCTACTTCCAATACGTGTCTGATACCTGCCGAAAAAGCACTGAAATTTTTAAAGAAAAACTGTAGAATATCATAATGGTGTGCCCAAAGGTATTGTGTAACCAATAGGCCATGCATGTAATAGCTCATTACCTCAGGGTTGCCATAGACCCGATTATTCACCTCTTTGAAAGATGTACAGGAGTATTTACCGGTTTCCACAAACCTTAACTGTTCGTCAATTACATCTTCACAAACTCTTAAATAGCAATCCAGTGCAAAAGGTAAGTCTTTGCCTTCTTTTTGTAATAATTGGTCATAGTTGCTAAAAAAAGCCTCTGCTCTTTCAACGTATTCTGTATTGTCGAATGCAATATTTTTCTTCAATTTTTTGTAGTGCATCGGATTTTGCTCATATATATAATCCAGAATACGATTGAGGTAAGTAGCGGCCATTGATTGATTATTATGTTTTTCAAAAATAGGAAAATTACTCAAGGCAGAAAATAAAAATGGGTGGTTTTGGTTTTCTTTTTAAGTAAATGGTTTGTAGGTATTTATGTATTCATGTCGGGTGATTAATTCAATTCCATTTTATAAAGCAAAATTTTGATTAAATATTGAATCCGGCTAAGGAAAAAGCATCGAAATATTTTTACTCGAAGGTTTGAGATGATTATAGAATAGAAGTGAAAAGAGCGGTATCCCCATTAGGTGGTATAATTTCTTTTTATATTCTAAAATAACACCAGCCCTTCGGGGATCTCTAAAAAATATTGATGTTGTTATATAATAATATAAACCCTTCAGGTTTAATGTAATTGGTAAGTAACAGGAATTAAATATTTCGGTACGTGTGCCTAAATGCATCTGAACTGCCAAAAGAAAAAAGATTAGAATTTTATTTGCGCAGTCAAATAGTTGCATTATATTTGCAGTCAAATAGCTGCGCAATATGGAGTTTCGAAGAGATGTTTTTCAGGCCATTGCTGATCCCACACGTAGGGCTATTTTGGCCCTGGTGGCTTTGCAAGCAATGACACCAGGGGCTATAGCTGATAACTTTGCATCATCTAGGCAAACGATATCTAAGCATATCCAGATATTGCAAGAATGTGAATTACTCAGTCTAACTAAAAAGGGTAGGGAAATCCATTATCAAATCAATGTTCCGAAAATGAAAGAGATTGCTGATTGGTTAGAACCTTACAAGCAACTATGGGAGACTAGATTAGATGCTATGGAAGATTTATTGAACGAAATGCAATCAGGTAAGTAGAAATATTAAGTTGACAAAATAAAACCAATTATATGAATAATCAATTGTATCCTTGCCTTTGGTATGATGGACAAGCCAGAGCCGCTGCGGAAATGTACTGCGCTATTTTTCCTAATTCAAAAATCATCAGCGATTCGGGGATGGTGATAATTTTTGAATTGAATGGACAGAAGTTTATGGGCCTGAATGGTGGCCCACATTTTAAATTCAATGAGGCTGTTTCGTTCGTAATTTCTTGTAAAGATCAGGAAGAGATAGACCATTATTGGTACAAGCTGATAGCTGATGGTGGCCAGGAGAGTATGTGTGGATGGTGCAAAGATAAATTTGGTATGTCGTGGCAGGTAGTACCTGAAATGCTTGGGCAATTGATGTCGAATCCCGAAAGTGGTCAAAGGGTAGTTCAGGCTTTTATGAAGATGAAGAAGTTAGAAATTGAAGTAATAAGAAATGCTTAATTGGATTTTAGGAAGTGACAATGGAAATCTAAAATTGTCTTTTAAAAGTAGCAATAATGGCAAAACAAATAAAAGTAAGCAGGGTATTTAATGCTCCGGTAGAGTTGGTTTGGAAAATTTGGACGGACCCTGAACTGGTGAAGCGCTGGTGGGGACCCAAACATTTTATCTCACCAGTTGCTAATATTGATTTTAGGGTAGGTGGAAAGTCTCTTGTAAGTATGAAAGCGCCAAAAGAAATGGGTGGGCAAGAATTTTATTCTATTTGGGAGTATGTAAAAATTTTACCACTAAATACAATTGAGTTTATCCAAAACCTGGCAGATAAAGCTGGTAATAAAACCGACCCGAAAAAATTGGGTATGCCTGCTGATTTTCCATTGGATATTAGAACCATTGTTACTTTCAAAGCATTGAGCGAGACTCAAACAGAAATGACGGTAACCGAATATGCAGAATTTGGTAGCATGGGTAATTTTGCTCAAATTGGCCTGGAGCAGAGTATGGATAAGATGTTGGAGGTATTAGGGTAAAGGGGTGATTTTCATTCCCTACCTTATCAATGTGACATTCCCCTTCATAGTAAACTGGGTCTTGTCGGGCCGGCTGATGACTACCAGGTAATTATATACGCCAAGGTCTTGTGGAACTCCTTGATAGAAGCCATCCCAACCTTTTAGAGGGTCATTGGTTTTGAATACCAGTTGTCCCCAGCGGTTATATATGGAGAATTCTTCTAGTTTTGAATATTTAAGGTTGCCGATTTTGAATATGTCATTAAGCCCATCACCATTAGGGCTAAATGCTGAAGGTATAAATTCGGAGTCATTATTAAAAACCTTGATGTTTACAAACCCCGAATCCTGGCAGCCATTTTGGTCGAAGGCCTTTACAATATAAGTAATGTCGTCAACTGGGGTTGCTTGTGGATTATTGATGTTTGGGTTGCTTAATGAGCCGTCATTAGGCGACCAAAGATATTTACTCCCTCCATCAACATTCAACTGGGTAGTGCTGCCTAATGGTATTGTGGCATCTGGTGACAAATTATTTAAGAAGTAAATGTGTGGTGAGCCATTAATTGTAATCGTCTTAGTAGTACTATCCTGATAGCAAACAGGGTTTTTACCTAATAGTTTTACTGTGTAATAGGTAGCATCAAGTGTGGCAATGAAATAATGTATAGGATTGGTACTTGTATCGGTGCTTATTGGTTTAGTTCCAAAAGTCCATAAATACTTATAGGCATTTTGTGAGTTATTTGTAAAAGTTACTGTGTCTTCTACGCAACCATATTTTACTGTATAATCAAAATCTGTTTCGGCATTTACAGTAATTATTACATTTAATGTGTCTCTTGGGCTTTCACAGCCATTTACTGTTTGGCTTACATACCATAAAAAAGTGCCCACAATATCGGTGCCGGGTGTAGGGTCAATACTACTACCTATACCTCCTGTAGGTACGGTATACCAAAGAAGAGAGGTACCTGTTGCAACCAGCGGTATGGCCGGGGCATGCTGGCAATAAAAGACAGGATTGGAAACGATAGGTGCCAATGGGATGGGATAGACTAAAATTGTTGTTCCTGATGTGTTCACACAGCCAAATGCATCAGTACCTGTAACTGAATAAATTACTGAAACTGTAGGCGTAGTAATGACAGTTGCCCCCGTATTGGTATTCAGCATATCGGCTGGTGTCCATATATAGGTGGCAGCCCCTGTTGCCGTTAGTGTTTCACTGGAGCCTATGCACATTGAGGCATGAGCAGGGGTTATTGATACATTTGGTAATTGGTGCACAACCACAGTAATGGTAGCTTTGGCAGAGCAATTATTGCCATCTGTTCCAATTACAGAGTAGGTGGTCGTAATGGAAGGAGAGGCAAGTTCATGAGCTCCGGTTACTGTGGTTAATCCTGTTCCCGGCGACCAGGTATAGGTGGTTGCCCCGCTTGCATTAAGTCCAATTTCCTGGCCTTCACAAATTGTAGGTGTTGCAGGCGATAGTGTAACTACCGGAATTGGATTGACCAATACTGAAATGGATGACCTTGGACTTTCGCAACCACCCACTGTCTGACTCACATACCACATGAAAGTTCCTGGTGTGGTGGTATTAGGCAATGGTGCTGAAGTAGTAGAGGTGCCTCCGGTAGCTACTACATACCAAAGTAAGCCTGAACCAGTTGCTGTTAGTACTCTAGCTGTAGCATTTTGACAATAGATAATAGGTGTAATTACTGTTGGAGCTAGTGGTATTGGATTAACAGTTACTGTTACACTAGCGGTATTCACACATAGGTTGGCATCTGTACCAGTGATAAGGTAGGTGGTAGTAGTAACAGGGGATGCGGTAACACTGGTTCCTGCACCACTACTCAAGCCAGTAGATGGCGACCAATTATAGGCAACAGCACCGGATGCAGTTAAAACGACACTTGAGCCAATACAAATTGTAGGTGCTGTAGGTGTTACAGTAACTAAGGGTAATGGATGTACTGTAACCGTAATGTTGGCATTATTAGAACATCCATTAGCACCAATGCCCACAACATTATATACTGTGGTTGTAGCAGGGTTAGCTGTTACAGTTGGTGATACACCCGAACTTAGTGATGTGGTAGGCGACCATGTATAACTAACACCACCCGAGGCCGAGAACGTAGTACTTTGTCCGGAGCAAATAGTGGCGGCTGTAGGTGAAATAGATATTGTTGGTAATGGTTTAATCACCACTGATATTGAATCTCTGGGGCTTTCGCAACCACCCACGGTTTGGCTTACATACCATTTAGTAGTTCCTACTGTACCTGTACCTGGGATAGGGGAAAATAAATTACCAATACCACCGATAGCTGTGGTATACCATAGCAAGGCTGTTCCGGTAGCTGAAAGTGGAGATGATGATGCAAACTGACAATAGTTCACAGGGCTCACGACAGCAGGAGTTGGCGGAATAGGTGCCACTGTTACTGTAACAGTAGCTGTATTGATGCATCCATTAATATCTCTGCCAGTAACTGTGTAGATAGCAGTGGATGCCGGACCAGCAACCGGATTGGTACATGCAGTACAAGATAACCCCGTGCCTGGAGACCATGTATAAGACACCCCGCCTGCAGGATAAAGTATAACCGAATTGCCTGAACAAACAGAAACGGGTGGGGCAGTTATAATTGGAATTGGATTTACTGTAACTGTTACGGTATTTGTATTGATACATCCATTGGCACCTACCCCCGTAAGACTGTAAATGGTGGTAGTGGCTGGCGTGGCAATAGGGTTGGAGCAGGTAGAGCATGATAATGTACTGCCCGGCAACCATGTATAGCTAACGCCGCCTGTGGCATTGAGCGTAGTTGACGAACCAGGGCATATGGAAACCGGTAAGCCGGCACTAACAGCAGGTATTGTTTTTATAGTAACCCTTACAGTATCGGTGTTGGTACAACCATTTGTTGCAGTGCCTGTTACAGTATACAGAGTGGTTGAACCGGGATTGGCTATAGGGCTTGTACATGAAATACAAGATAGCCCAGTGCCGGGTAGCCAGGTATAGCTGGTTGTTCCAGTTGCAGATAATGAGGTTGATGCTCCCTGGCAGATACTCACGTTTGGCCCGGCATCTACTATTGGATAAGGGAGTACATTTATGGTATATGCCCTTGTTTGTGTTCCAGATAGTGGGCAGTTATTATCCTGGAAGGTAATATAAAAAGTGTAGGAACCTATTGCAGCTAATGTGGTATTCCAGGAGAACGTACAAATAGGGTGGGGAGTGCCATTTCCTGTTGTTGTGAATACAGCACCGGTTGGTAATCCTGATGCAGAAACGATAATATTATTAAATGTGTCTACTTCGGTTGGTTTAAGGGTAACAGAAAATGACCCTGCATTTTGGCAGATATTAAAATCGGAACTGTCGACAATAGTGCCTGATGTGCTGGAGACAAATCCGCCCGTAGGGGGAATATCTGTGCAAGTTAAAACCAAAAAAGTCATTTCCCTTTGGCATGAACCTACAAAGGTGCCCGTTCGGTATTCATCTATATTATACACCACTAATGATCTCTGTAAAGCACTGGGAGTAAATGAAATCTGCCCTGTATATGGATTGAAGGCGTAAGCGGATGTAGCTAATGGGGTGGCACCTGTATAGCCAGATGCATAGGTAACCGTACCACCAATTGAGGAACATGATGCTGTGCCATTATTTGCAGTTATTAAAGAAAAAATTAATGAATCTCCGTCAATGTCATGTGCACCGGGGTTATAATTATCACCACTACTTAAGCAGAAAAATGGTGTAGGTAATACTGTTAAGGCCGGATTGGTATTATGGTAAACTGTATTGTTAAGCGTGTCAACCAGTTGAATGATACTAGTGCCAGGGCTAAGAATATTGGTTATACCAGAGCCCCGCCCGGCAGAACCTCCACTTGCCCCCATATATCCGGTAAACAGGAATCTCCATGTACTTGATGTATAAGGTAGTGTATAATTGCCGGTATATACAAATTTCTTTATGCCGGGTATGGCATAAGATGCATTGGTACATTGGGTAAGACTGGTATCAGCTGGGCATACAGGAGTGATTTCTATGCCATTTGTGGGTGCTTGAAGGGCTAAAGTAATACTTGCAACAGAAGTATTAGCATCATAAATACAGATTACAGGGGTACTCATTGGCAGGGCAGGGAATGACGAGCCTGCACAATCTCCGTAAGCGACTAAGGTAATTTGGTAAGTATTTCCTGAAACATAGGAGTAGAAAAGGTCTGCACCAACTATATGTGTGGCGAATGAGCTTGTTTGTAAAAAAATAAACAATATCAGGAGAATGCCACGAAAATAAGAAGGTATTCTACACATAAATTTCAGCTCATGGGTTACCGGATAATAATCAAATGTAGTAAAGGGTTATCAGAAATGCAATTGATTTCAAAAAAAAATCATTTACGAAAAAATAGGGAGAATTTTATTTGCTTTTAGTTAAAGTTCTGTTGCCTTCCATGAAAATATGAGTATTGAAAAACCATTAAAAAAGCCGACGGATATAACTCCGCCGGCCATACTTATTATAGTTAGCTATGCCTACCTTATTATCATTTTGGTATAGTACTTGCCATTAGCGCTTGTTGCAGATATGAAATATAACCCTGGTGTATTATTACCAAAGTCTATTGCTGATTGGTTATTGGTAGTTGTAGAAAATTGCCTCACTATCGCACCCGTTAGGTTGGTAATCATAATATCTACAGGTTCGGTTTTATCTGACGTCATGTTAATAGAGAAGGTGCCATCATTAGGATTTGGAAAAACAGATAATGCAGGACTTGTATTGTTATTAGAAGTAGTTAGTCCTAAAGAACACATGCTGTGTGGGTTTATGGTCATAGTGTGAATGGCGGATGCTGATCCACATGCATTGTTATAGGTGCATGATATAGAAGCTGTGCCAGTGGCAACACCTGTTACCACACCAGATGATGATACTGTAGCAATTGCAGTATTACTACTTGTCCAGGTTCCGGGGCCAGCAACATCAGCTAATGAGGCGGTATAACCTACACAAGCAATAGATGAGCCAGTAATACTACCTACTGAGGGCAATGGATTGACGGTAACTATAGTTGTTGCCGCCCCTGCTGATGTAACTGAATAGGTTATGGTGGCAGTACCGGCAGTAATTCCGGTATAAACCCCTGTTGTAGATCCGATGGTAGCCACGGCAGGATTGCTGCTAGACCATGTGCCGCCTGGCGTGGCATCGCTAAGGGTGGCTGATGAGGTGCAACATACATTCATAGTGCCGGTAATACTACTTAACACCACCGCTGATTCAGGAATTACTACTGATGAATGCCCCCACTTGTCGCCTGCATCAGCAGAGCCATTAAAGTTAACTGCATTTATAATCGCAAATATTGATACACTACCGGAACCCGCTATTGGTGAGGTCCATGGGATGTCAACAACATATGTGGTACCAGCACCACCGGTTCCTGTGGTAGCCGGAAGGGCAGAAGAATGTTCGGCAAGATGAATGCTTGGACCATATATACCAATATGCCCACCCGCAGGCATTGTCATTGTACCAGCATAGGTTGTAGTTGAGGTTAATACTGGTGCTACCTGAAAACCGAAATTGGGCAAGCTAAGTGTTGAGGAAATTTGTGTGCCTACTACATGAATAGTATAAGCATGACTACCGGTATATGTAGTAACTGGCGTACCTGCATCTAATAATTGAATGGCTACTGTAGGCGAGGTAATAGTGCTGGAACTAGAACTATGGCATGAGCTCCCTGTGCTACAAGTAGCCGTTCCACTTGCGCCTGTTAAATCAGCATTGAGTACGGTGCCGGGTCCTGCTGACCAACTTGAAAGGCCCAGGTATAGGAACAAACAGGTAATGGGGAGTAATAATAGTTTCTTCTTCATGATTGAAATTTTTTAGATTTTTATAAGATTTTTTCAAATCAAATTTAGGTAAGTGGTTATTTTCCAAATTGTGATATTAGCCGTAATGGTAGAAAGTTTGCGCGAATTAGGAAAAAAGCAGCTTGAGTATGTATTGTTTAATTGCGTATTTGATCATATTTTAACTGTTGGTTAGTTTTTTTTGTAAAATTGCTATTAGGTTGTAGTTGTAAATCCTTATGCACGAAATGATTCAACCTAATTTAGTGGTCTATCATGCCTATTCAAGCTGGTATGGACATGGAAAGCGTGCTGTACGATTTGAAATCCATCTTTACATGGTGGTAAGGTATTGAGACAAGTAAGGGGGGCTTTAAATTCAGGTCGCAGAACCGAAGCTTTGTATAGACACGAGTAATCCTATAAGAAAACTTGCGTTAGTTCGACGGAAATTATGTATGCTTGTTATGTTATGGCTTTATTTTCATGGTTATAGATAAAGCAATCAATATATTCATTCGGTTTTTTATATTCTTTTATGTATTTCAGACAGTCTTCGTAGTTGTCGAATATTTTTCTGTAATAGTCACCATTTCCAAAATATGTATTCCCAAACTCATCCTTTAAAATTCCAGTTGTGCTATCAACAAAAATAACGTAATAATGGCCTTCATTTAGTTTGTCAATCTTCTTTATGGAATTTAACTGCTCTGATTCAAATAGTTTTTTGGATACCTGTAATAATCTTTTGTAAAGCAATTTCAATTGTTGCACGATAGACTATTTTTTTGGTTACCTCAATTGTTACTGGTAAAAAGCTATGATTGCAAAATGGTCACTGCTCCTGAGGGAGCAGTATAAGCATCTTGTATTAGGTTCTACAAAGCCATTTGTCCCACTAGGCAAACAAACTTAAGTAGAATTTTGAATTGCTATAATGAGTTGATTAAAAGCCAATTAATTTACCCTTACCCAGTCTTTTGTGTCTTCATCATATTGCTTGATTACCTTGGCGGGGTTGCCGGCAGCTATTGAATATGGTGGGATATTTTTTGTAACAACCGAACCCGCTGCTATTACACAATGTTTTCCTATGGTGACTCCTGAGGTTATAACCACATTTGCGGCTATCCAGCAATCGTCGTCTACAATTATTGGGGCTACGGTTACATTTTGGTCACGAATGGGGATAGCAGGGTCTTTGTATTCATGGTTCAGGCCACTGGCTACAATGTTTTGGGCAAAAATCACATTTTTACCCACTGTTACCGGGCCAATAATTACATTGCCCATGCCTATAAGGCTATTTGCACCAACAAATACATCCCCTACGCCATTGTTAACAGTGCAAAAATCTTCTATGGTAGAGTGGGCGCCCAATTCAAATTTATTGAAAGGGACTACATCCATCCTAGTTCTTGGCCTTATTGTGGAGCCTGGGCCCCTTTTATGGAAAAAACGGTTGAGAATTAGTCTTACCCATAAGCGGGGTCTGGCCTCGCCTTTGGGTATTAATAACCTATGTACAAACTTTTTTAGTCCTGGATTCCCTTTGATTTTTTCAGCTAATGACATATTCTTGATTGGTTAGGAATGGCTAAAAATTAAACAATGATTTAAAAATGACATCCCGCTCACCCCCTTCCCCTTCGCACAAGGCCATAGCACAAAGAGGGAATTGCCGCTTCAAGGTTAATTGGTTGTTTGTCATCTATTTAGCTTCTTTATTTCGGTTTG
>CAIWHI010000957.1 GCA_903912435.1 uncultured Bacteroidota bacterium
CAGCTCTCAGTAGACGATCCGGTTGGAAAATATATCAAAGCATTTACAAGTCCCGATAAAGCTAGTATAACCATCAGGCATTTGCTGACGCATACAGCCGGATTGTATGAATGGTATCCAATGTATTATCGTGCCAGCAATAAACAGGAAACTTTTCAATTGATCGGGGAATTGCCCCTGGCCTTCCCCGTTGGAAAACAAAGAAAGTATAGCGATCTGGGCTTTACCATACTGGGACAAATTGTAGAAATTGTTTCAGGCCAACCATTAGACGAGTTTATGCAGCAGCATATTTTTATACCCCTGAAAATGAATCATACCAGCTATAATCCCTTAGTAAATCAAAAGGGGGTAAAATTTGCCGCTACTTCCATTGGGAATCCCTATGAAAAAAGAATGGTGTATGATTCAAGCCTGGGTTTTCAATTCAGAGAGATCAATCCTACCAGCTGGGATCATTGGCGGAATTATACCCTGAAAGGGGAGGTAAATGACGGGAATGCTTATTATGCCAATAAAGGAATTTCGGGAGCGGCAGGTCTTTTTTCTACTGTAGATGACTTGCAAAAACTGGTAGATATGCTGATGATTAAAAATAAACCGGGTAATGATCCATTTATTTCAGAAAAAATCATAGCAACATTTCTGACTAAAGATAATTTCAATAATGGATTAGGCTGGATGATGGACGGAAAAAATCCTGTGATCAAAAATGGTCCGGAAGGCAGTTTCGGACATACCGGGTTTACGGGAACAAGCATTGCGGTAGTACCTCAGGAAGGTATTTCTATCATTCTATTAATTAATCGGCAGCAAACAGGGCTTCTGGGTGGAAAGGAGTATTACAACGTCAGCCCTATACGGCAACAGATATTCCAGGCAGTCTTGCAAAAATAGTTTGCCTCAACCTATCTGACGAGTTAGTGAGGGGCTTATTAGGATAGCGGAGAAATAAAGCTATCTTCAATTGAATGACTACCATCGTACCTACTCTTTTTGAAGCTTTTCTTTCTGAGAACATTCATTCGGATGATACGATATCAAAAGAACAGGCAGATGAGTTATTCCTTTTTTTTAAACAGCACCTATTATTTAACTGGCAAAATGCCAATAATGGTTGCGAAGGAAGAGCAGATGCGATATGTGTATTGCTCGATCATTGGAACATTCCCAATTATAAAGCATGGGTATTTGGCGGTGCTTATTTAAAGGGTCATATTGGCGGATTAAAGCAAAACTGGAACTACCATGTGGCCCCTTTACTAGCGGTTAAACTGAATGGTCAGATCCTGTATTACGTGCTTGACCCGGCAACAGCCGATTCTTTACTACCGGCCTATGAATGGGCAGCTTCCATCACTGAATTGGCGCATAGTTATTATTGCATTCGACAATCACATTGGTATATCTTTCCTACGAATAGGATCAGCAAAAACAAATGGAATACACGTAACAAACAAAACCGGAAATGGATGATCCATTGTTTAAAAGGAATCAATGGACTTACTGCTACAGGTAAAGCCAGACTGAGTTTTAATAAGGCAAGTATAAAAAATACTTTATTGGCATTTGAACAGGCAAAGAGAAATAACCCATTAAGATCAGGTATTGAAGATTAATGTAAATACTAAGTTTGCAGGATCTTCACTTCAGTCAATGCACTAACAGAATATTTTAATCCTGTCTTTACTTAG
>CAIWHI010000958.1 GCA_903912435.1 uncultured Bacteroidota bacterium
ATGCCAAAAACCTCAGCATTTAAAGCATTAAAGGAAGCCAGGTTTTCGCTCATCTCGCACACTTCTTTGGTACATGTACCGGTAAAGGCGGCTGGAAAAAACAGCAATACCACATTCTTACCCTTTTGTTCACTAAGGGTTACTTTTTTCTTTTCGCTATCGTAGAGGGTGAAGTCTGGTGCCTGCTGGCCTACCTGAATTGACATAGTTCTTATTTTAGGTAAAATTAGTTCTTCCCAACAATAAGAAAAACTTAAATCGAACCTAAAAATACAACAACCAATTTAGAAGGAAAAAGAACAACTACTTAAACAAGTTGTACTTAATGATACAATACAATGCCCTGAATGCATCCTTCATGCCTATTTTCTTGCCCTCCTCATAGGTACGGCCATAATAAGAAATGCCCACCTCATAAATACGCACCTTAGGAATACGTGATATTTTGGCAGTCACCTCAGGCTCAAAACCAAAGCGTTTTTCCTCCAGTTTCAGACTCTGAATCATCTCCCTGCGGAAAACCTTATAGCATGTTTCCATGTCGGTAAGGTTCAGGTTGGTGAACATGTTTGATGCAGTGGTTAACCACCTGTTGCCTATGCTGTGCCAGAAAAAGAGAATCCTGTGTGGCTTGCCACCTATAAAACGCGAACCATAAACCACATCGGCAAAACCGCTAAGCAAGGGCTTAAGGAGTATATTGTATTCTTCAGGGTCATACTCCAGGTCTGCATCCTGTATTATTACATAGTCTCCTGTAGCTTGTTTTATACCTGTATGCAATGCTGCTCCCTTACCCTGATTTACCTCATGCTTGTAATAAGAAATAGGCAGGTCGGGATTTGCAGCTTTATAAGACAAAATGGCTTCTTCAGTATTGTCTTTTGAACAATCATTAACTATAACCACTTCCTTTTTCATACCATCGGCCAAAACTACGGCCTTTACCTTATTTAATATACGGTGAATGGTAGGGCCTTCGTTATATGCCGGAATGACTATTGATAATGTGCTCATTAATTTCTTTGGTTCAAAGTGCGAAAATACATTTTCATTTTAAAATAAATTACTTTAGTTCCGTTAACGTTTTAATTAGTTGAGGTGCGAGGACATAGTAAAATGTAGTGGGAATGAATTATTGCTATAAAAAATAAAAAATCTTACTAACATTTACCATCAAATACTCGTCCATATAAATAACTCAAAATTTAAAGCCAGATTGCCTATTGTTCAAACATTAACTCAAACGTTATGAAAGCACTCATTACAATCTTATTTCTGTTTCTCATTTTAAATACCCAGGCTCAGAATTATAATTGTTTCCAATCAAGTAATAAAGGATACTTCATGAATGGCAATAATTATGTAAGGGGAATACGCATAGACTCTGTAAAAAGTGCAGGTAGTGATTCTGTTTTCTATCCATACCGCACACAAAGGATAAGCTATTACCTTTCTACCAGCCTTGGAACCGGATTTCAAATTGACACATTAGGTGCTAGCTGGCTTGGTAAAAATGTAATCAAACATAGCGATGGCACATTCATATTTGATAACTTTTGGGATACAGTCTTTATTAAAACACAGGCGCATACCGGTGATACCTGGACATTTTTCAATGACACCACTAGATTCTCTTATAAAGCAATAGTGGTGGCGGAAGATACTATGACCGTATTGGGAGTTGTAGATTCAATCAAAAAAATAAATATTATTGCTGATAGTGGGAGTATTATAAATACAAACGACCCTGTAAATAACTTTCAAATTATTCTGAGCAAAAACCATGGGTTTGTACAGGTATTCGACCTTTTTACCTTTCCCTACCATTATCCAGGTTTTGTAGGTCTTGACTCAACTGGATTTATCAGTCATACAATTCGATTTTATGATTATTATTTAGACTTATTACTTGATAATTTAGGTACCTGCGATTTGGGATGCTTTCATGACAATTTACCAGATACCATTAATTCAATATTCCATCTTTTTGACTTCCACAACCCTACATATAATGAGATATACAATTTCTCAGCTGGTGATATATATGAATCCTGGATGACGATTTATGGGAGTACTAGTGATTATGAGTTATATGTACTAGATTCAGTCCAGTCGTCGGGAATAAGCGCTACAGGGCCATGGCATTCAGGTTCGGAAAACCAAATGTCGCTAACACTTAGATGGACAGGGGGATATCCTATCATATTTGATACATTATACAACAATAGCACATTTGGTGGTGGGGGAGATACTAATTTACTTGTAGATCCGATGCATATGCCCGAAGAATGGAATACTAGCTACCTGCTACGGTTCTTGCCAAATTACAATTTTGGCATTCTTAGCTGTTACTCTGCTGATTCTTATGAAATTATACAGGATTTTAAGGGTACGGGCTTCGGATATAACGGTATAGCATATTTGCCATCTTCAAGGTCTATCACCTATTCCAAAGGTCTAGGTATTTCCCGCAAGGCGGGTTATAATGCAATATCATTTCTGAGTGAAAGCCAGGGATATATATACATTCTAAAAGACACAACAACTTGCGGCAGCTATGTAAATGTACATATGCTGCCTGCTGGCATAAGCCTGATTAATGCCGATAATTCTGTGCTTATAAGCCCAAACCCGGCATCCGACCATATAGATATTATCCCTGTCAGATTCATAAACACCCCTGTTTCGGTATATGTTTATGACATGAGCGGACGAACTGTATTTTGCGCACTTGAATCATTATCTAAAAATATCACAATCAATTCATCTTTATGGGATAATGGCATGTATATAGTTACCTTAACTGACGATAAGGGCACTATAACCAGAAAGAAAATTGTGGTAATGAAGTAATGGACGCTCTACCCTATCATTTCTGGAACAAAGCCTGCATTTCTACTGTGTTTTGTACTAAGCCTGTAAAATAACTATTGGGCTTTACTGCATAGGTTGTTATCAATGTCAGCAACAATGTTTTACGTGTTTTTGTCCGTTCCTTAAATACCTGCACTTTTTGGCGAAGGTATTCGGCAAAAGGTTTATCAATGGCAAAATCGCTTTCGTTAAATTTCATTTCGCAAATATTGATGCAATGGTCACGCCGGTCTATTAGTAAATCAATCTGGATACCCTGCTCCCCATTTGCAGCCACCGACCTCCACCCCGACTCCTCAGTAAGCACACCTGAGATACCCAACGATTTTTTAATCTGCTGTGCATGCTTAAGGCACAGCCCCTCAAAAGCAAACCCACTCCAGCTCTTCCACGATGGGGTGGCCGAGATTTTCAACCATGTTCCAGCTCCTGTTGTCCTGGCCTTTTCCATAAATTTCAGATAAAACAGAGAATACTCATCAGTAAGCTTGTAAATATTGTCTCTGAATGTTTTCCCAAATGGGATATAAGGCGTTATAAAACCAGACTCCACTAGTTCCTCTAATAGCTTGGTAGCTGTGCCTCCCGACGAAAGCTTGCAGGTGGTTATTATTTCTTTCCGGGTAAGCCCCTTACCCGTTTTAGCCAAGGCCTTTATTATGGCTATATGGTTATCTGCCTTATCAAATAGCGACTGGTATAGGTTTTTAAATTCGCCCTTCAGCAGACCATCTTTTGTAAAACAAATACGGTCTATAATTTGGGCTGCACTTTCTCCGGGCTTTATGTCTTTCAGGTAGTGGGGAATACCCCCTATGGCCATATAGAGTTGCAAAATCTGGTAATGATCCAGATTTATGGCCCTGCTTCTAAGATACTCTTCAACCTCTGCCAGATTGAAAGGCATTAGCCTGATTTTCCTTGTAATTCTATTATGCAAGCCCCCGCGGTTGTTTACCACATTATGTATCATCCACGATGCTGCTGAGCCACATATTACCACTACAAGATTAGGCTGCCGTGATGCCCAGCTATTCCAAAAATGGTCGAATGCCTGTAGAAACCCTGATTTGGGCGTATGAATCCAGGGGAACTCATCAAAGAAAATAACACATTTCCTATTACTTAATACGGGAGCCAAATATTGTTGCAGTGAGTTTAATGCTTCAATCCATGTAGACGGAGGAGTAATATCAACAGCACTCTGTGTCGCAGCCTTCATAGTTTGGCTGAAATTGAGTAACTGCCGGCGAAGGGTGGCTTCATGAACCCCTGAGAACTCAAAAACCATATTGTCTTTATATACCTGCCTGATAAGAAATGTTTTACCAACACGCCTTCGCCCCAGCATAGCCACCAGTTCGGCCTCTGGTGAATCTAATGCTTTGATTAGCAACCCTTTTTCAGTATCCCTACCTATCAAATTTTCCATCAGAAATAATCATATACAGCCAAAACTACAAAATAATTAGAAGTTGTGGCTAAGAATAAAAAATTATAATCAGCCATAACTAGCATAAAATACATAGTTGTGGCTAATTATAGTACACAATGATTAAAAATAAGTCTCTATAAAATGACCGATAGCCATAAAAGCGATCTAAATCCTCCCTCCAGAAAAAATTGAACATTATAATCAGCCACAACTATACAGTTTACTATAGTTATGGCTGATTATAGACAAAATTGATCATAAACAGAGTACTATCAAAGGCTGGATAACACTGAAAAGCAAGCTAAGGCATACCTTCTGTAAGAATCTATCATTATAACCAGCCACAACTATGCATTTTGTTACAATAATGGCTAATTATAGCGAACAATGATTGCAATTGAAGTACCAACTGCCGACCAGATAATAATGAACCACATACCACAATATGAATTCAGTTTGGATTTACCGTTATAATCAGCCACAACTATGTAGTTAACTATAGTTATGGCTGATTATAGTATAAATTGATTATAAACAGAGTACTACCAACGACTGGATAGCCCTGAAAAGCAAGCTAAGGAACGATGATTAAATAAAGCATACCTTCTGTAAGAATCTATCATTATAATCAGCCATAACTATCATAATGAATATAGTTGTGGCTGATTATAAATAACGAAAACTATCAAAAATTGCAAGACTATTTTTACAACACTACACATTACACCGCAAACACCTAAAATAGGCTACAACCAGAGCTCAAATCGCTAGCAATAAATCTATATCTGGCCATAACTATACAAAAGCATATAGTTATGGCCAGGTATAATTACAAAGTAAAAAATACCCGGCCTGAAAACCCTTCATGATTATGAACGAACCCTAAACTTCAGACAAAAACAAGGAAATAAATTATAATCAG
>CAIWHI010000959.1 GCA_903912435.1 uncultured Bacteroidota bacterium
AACAGCAGCAGCAGCAGTGGAGAGAGTGGTAGCAATAGTGGCAGCAGTGACAGCAGCCTCGGGAAAATATACATAACCTATTATTATACCACTTACCAGCCCACCAATATGGGCTGCGTTGTCTACATTGCCCTGCATACCCATAAACAGATTGAAAACCACAAAAAACAAGATGCTCCTCATCATGGTATTTCTTGCGGTGCGGCTGATGAAGTTAGTAGTGAGCATAGCGAGGAATACCCCATACATGCCAAATATTGCACCCGACGCTCCTACACCTACTGAATAGGGGTGCATGAGCAAACTAAGCAATCCCGCACATACCCCACTAAGAATATAAGAAACTGCAAACCTGAATTTACCCTGTAGCGGTTCCAGTAATTGACCAATATAAACCAGTGCAAACATATTGAATAGAATATGCAGAAAGCCGGCATGGAGGAACATATAGGTAATCATACGCCAGCTTTGGCCTGCTACAACCGCCTGCCTGTTTACACCACCCCATGCAAAAAGGGCATCAACCGAAGGCTGTATGGGCGACACTCCGCCTGCGCACATCAGCAAGAATACCAGCACATTCAGATAAATTAGAATGGGGGTGACCATGTAGGTGGGGGATAGCATAAGGGCACCATATTTTTCGCGCACAAGAGGGCTTTGTATTCTTTGGGCTGCCTCTATTTTGGTGAGCATTTCGGCCACGGTATTTCTAAACCGGTCGGCGTTGAGTTGGTTTTGGTGCTCGTGGTAATAATATTCATTAGCGGCAATGCTATGAAAAGTGACTACTCCCTCAGTTAAAGTAATGGTGATTATCTCACCCAATATATTATTGATACCCCTGGTATGGTAAACCAGAGTATTACCTGATATAGAAAACCTCTTCCACTTCAATTTTTCAGCGGCCCTTTGGGCTACGTTATAATAAAGTTGGGGTGGTACATCACCTATTGGAAATTCTATTTGTAATTCAGGGTTCAATATATAAATTTAAAGGTGTTAAGATGATTTAAAGTGACATCCCCCTAACCCCATTCGCTCAGCACCAGGCCCAAGCCTCAAGGGGGAATTGCTAATCAAGATTATTGGGCAGTTTGTCATTTATTAAACTTTATGATGACGATGTCTAATATAGTTAAGAAATAAGGTATTTAAATATTAGAGTGAAATTATGAAGCTGCGGAATCCATGCTTTTTAATGGGTTTCTTTGTTTCCATTTGCCATCTTCTACAGCATTGAAATAGCAAACAAACCATTTTATAACAAAATCGGGGATATTGTCCATTTTTATAAGGTAGTCGAGGCTTTTGGGTTTGGCACCCAGGCTGGCCTTGGCATCAAAAGATGTTCTGCCTAGTTTCAGTATTCCCTTTCTCAAATGAATAGCCCTTTCGAGACCGGAAAAGAGTATGTTGAAATACAACTGGTATTCATTATTTAGCTCGTAATTGATGCCAATATAGTATACTTCATAATTTTCAGGGGTTACGAAAGCACTATTAAATGCAATCAGTTTACCCTCCAGAAAATAACCGTAAACTT
>CAIWHI010000960.1 GCA_903912435.1 uncultured Bacteroidota bacterium
AATGCAAATGTAACCGGGGTAGGTTATGGTGTATCGGGGCCGGGAGATAAGATGGAGACACTGGATACAGCATTGGTGAAAATAGCCGGAGAGCATGTAGTGGATTCAATAGGCGGGTATGAGATTAGAAACACCTCAAGCGTGCTTCATTGCGATTTCGACCACCCAACTAATACAGATTGTAATAAAATGGGCAGTGCCAAACCCCGCAATCTGGAATATTTATGCGCAGGTGGTGATAGTGGAGGTGGTCTTTTTATAGAAAATGCTAATGGTTATAGGCTTATAGGTATCTGCTCTGGTGGAGGGTATGTTATGCAGCAATTTCATAAAACTGCCTATTATGGCCAAACTATGTCGTGGACAAGGGTTGCGGTATTTTATGATTGGGTGAAGGGGAAAATGAAGTAATGGTATTTGGTTAATTGAAAAAATTCCTCTTCAATTATGGTGGATTTTTTGTTTTCTTCTGTATACCTACCTATTATTTTGGCAGACGATTCATTAATTCTTTGAGTGGCGAGTAAAGGAGTGATTAGAGATAGGAACCTGATACTGTTCGGGATTTTTAAATCCCGAACAGTATCATATAATTATCACTCAATCTTGAAATTATCAACAACTACATTTTCGAGGTTTTCATTCTTATCAAAAGTAAAATTATATCTCAACGTAATATCTTCATTGTTTTTCCTCTTCAAAGCATAAATAAATATTCGCTTATGGTTCGAATCATAAAAATCAGTACCCATTTTATACTTTGATACATTTGAATGTAAAGAGGGAATAAGTTCCCCTACATGAGTTGAAAACAAAACATAATATTTAAATGATAAAAACAAACTATTTTTCTTAATTGAGTTGCGGTATAAATCGGGAGTATTAACTCCGTGCAATTCAATATTATTGAGGAACAAATACAAGTAGCATTTATCTAATGCTGAAAAATGTACAACCTCTGAGTTGAATCGTTTATTAAATGTGTCAATGTTTTTCAAGTCGACAGATATCCATGAATTCTTATCAATTACATAAAATCTATGTGCGAAATCAGTTGGTTCACCATCCGGAACACATCTCTGGTCAATAGGTTTGGCATAACACAGATACACTGAACTATTGGTGAAAGAATTCTTAAACGGCTCATCAATAACATATTCAATATTCCCTTTTGCATTTTCATTTTTAAGAAAAGTTGAACCATTCTTCAAAATGAAGCTATCGTACTTTTTAATACAAATACCCGTTAGGGTAACTGCAGAAAGTTGGCCAATAGAATTGTATGAAATGGCTGATAAAGTACATATAAAAATTAAAATACCAGGCCATTTCATATTATGGGTGTTTAAGGAGTTATTTGAGTCAAATCCATTTTGATAATCAAAATCAGAAGTTTATATATTTTCAAACTCCTAAATAACTCACTCAATTATAACACCTGTGCTATCAAAAACTTCAAATATTGGGTGGTGGGGATGTTACGGATTATTGGGTGGTCAGATGCCTGGGTTCTCCATTCTACCTGGCGAAGGGTGCGTTTGGCATCTTTGGCAGCGAGGTCGATGGTATCGAGGAACATCTCGGGTGGTACCAGGTTGGTACAAGATGCTGTGACCAGGAATCCGCCGGGTTTCACCAGCTTCATGGCACGCAGGTTGATTTCCTTATAACCGGTTATGGCCTTTTGGATATTTTCCCTGCTTTTGGTGAAGGCGGGAGGGTCCAGCATCACCACATCATATTTGGGTCCTTCGGTAGCCCATTTTTTGAGTACATCAAAGGCATTTACAGCCTCAAACTTACATTTATCGGCAAAACCATTTAGCTCGGCGTTACGGCGGGCGGTGGCTACTGCGTTTTCAGAAATATCCAGGCCCAACACGCTTTTGGCACCATAATGGGCTGCATGCATGGAAAAGGTACCGGTATAGCAGAATGCCTCTAGTACTACTGCGTCTTTTACTATGTTTTGTATGGCTCGGCGGTTGTCCTGCTGGTCGAGGAAGTAACCGGTTTTCTGGCCATTTTCAATATCCACATGGAATTTCAGGCCATTTTCATTCAGTATAATATTGGTATCAAAAGGCTCTGACAAAAAGCCCTTTATTTGCTCCATCCCCTCTAGTGCACGAACAGGCACATCATTGCGCTCATAGATGCCCTTAGGTTCAAAAATCTTATTAAGTGCTGCAACAATTGCGCCTTTCCATTTTTCCATACCCAGCGAAAGCGTCTGGATAACGAAATAGTCATTGAACTTATCAATGATCAGGGCGGGCATCATATCGGCTTCACCAAAAATTAGGCGGCAATTTTCTACATAGCCTATTTTCTTTCTGTATTCCCAGGCGGCCCTTATACGGCGGGCAATGAACTTATCGTCTATTACCTCAGTTTTATCACGGCTCATGAGCCTAATGCGTATCTGCGAAGCTGGGTTATAATAACCCTGGCCTACAAACGACCCATTGTAAGAATAAACTTCTACTATATCCCCGGCTTCTGCAGTTCCCTCACTATCACCTAATTCATTTCCAAAAATCCAGGGGTGCCCGCTTACTACCCTATCGCCTATTTTTTTCCTCAAAAAGAATTTCGCCATAGTGCAAAGATATAGTTTAGTAATGATGGCTTAACCTAATCCTATTTCTTGCTGCCAAAATCTCTTATTCTTTCACAAACCGGCTGGTATTATTGCCCTGTTTTACAATATAATTACCTGGTGCCCAATTTTGCACATCAATTTGCAATTTGTTGGTGCTTGCAGGTATTATACGGGTTATTAATCTGGCATTGAGGTCAAATATTTCAACGGGGACGGGTTTAGGATTTGTAGGTAGTTCAATATTCAGCATACCAGTAGCGGGATTGGGGTATACATTTAATGCATCTTCCATAGGTCTTAGCTGAGGAGTAGCCATGTCGATATATCCCACGTGCATCCCATTACCAAAACTTGCAACCCATAGATCAGTCCAATATATAAAGACTCTTTCAGGTTGCCTGAATGGATAATGAACCATTAAACTCCAGGTAGGAGTTGTTGCTGACATATCTGTAGATTGCCAGAGGCCCTGAGTTTCGGTAGTAAGATATGCCCAATTGGGATTCAGAGGATCAAAGGTAATAGAAGTAACCCGTGAAAATGCAGTACCGGTTATCTTGGTCCAGGTAGCCCCACGGTTGGTAGTTTTGTATAGGCCACCCTGGCCGCTTGCCGTGCTGCCCCAATGGGTAAACACACAGGCATACCATGTATTTTGTGTAGCATCACTTGGGTCTACAACAATATCTTTTGTCCAGTAATGCATACCAGGGTCACTAACATCAGTCCAGGTGGAAGTTGCAGGGTTGTACAAAAACACTCCCGAACTGGCTGTAAATGCACTACTTGTATTGATATGTCCTGAATAAGTAGCTAACAATTTACCATCATTAAGCACTACCAGGCAGGCGGGATGTCCTTCGGTACGTGGTGGATTTGCAATATGGGTCCAAGTACTGGCACTTAGGGAATTAAGGTTTGATGTTACCCAAATACCTCCTTGAGAGCCTGTGGCAGAGGCCGAGTTGATGACACTTGCATACATTTTATTACTATCGTTAGGATCTATTGCCAACCAGAAAACAGGATGGCCAAAGGAATGCAATAAGGACCAATTTGCACCATCATTGGTGGAATACATTATTTTACCATTGGCATCTGTTGCGTCTAGCTGGGCATCCTTTAGGCGTGTGCTCTGGTACATATCATGAATGCCTGATGTACCTGCAAACAACGTACCACCAGGTGTTTCGGCAAATCTGTAAACCGAATTCATATTCAGTCCATTGGCAGTAAAGCCCCATGTAACAAGATCTTCACTTCTGATACCACCAATATCACTAAAAGCACCCAACATTGTACCTCTTTGGGTTAAATGAATCTGCCAACAGGTTGTATTTTCCAAGCCATTGGTAAGGTAATAGGCTCCTGTGGGTGTTAATGCATTTAGGGGATGCTGGTCGGCAATATCTACATAAGCCTGCCGCCAGGTAGAGCCTCCATCGCTACTTAGGTGCACATCACTATAACTGCCAAACATTACCCTAGAGGAATTGTTGGGGGCAACTGAAATGCCAAAAGTAGTTTCGCCCCAGCTCCAGTTTTTATCACCTCCTGCACCTTCCCAGCCGGTGATAATATTGAGATTGCCGGTGGTATTAAACACTTTTGTCCAGCTAGTGCCGGCATTTGTGGTTTTATAAACCAGTGGCGCACCCAGTGCATGGTCATTACCGCCCAGGTAAATGGTATTGATATCATTTTCGGCCATTGCCAGGTACATTACATAATCGTTTGAAGGATTAATTGCTCCGGTTTTATCCACCCAGGTGCCGGAGGCGTTATCCATGGTATAGACCCCAGCTACAAGGCCGGTATAATCCCAGGGCATAAGGCCATTATAAACATTGGCTGCGGCACCGGCGATACATGCAAAACGGAGGGTAGTACCCACTTTGGCACCTGCAAACTGCCAGATTACCTGCCCTGAACCCAGACCTGTGGTGGTCATTAATGAAAAGGAAGTACCTCCATTTACCGAATAATAGATACCCTGGTTGGTGCCTATATAAATACTATCACCGGTTATAAATACACCGCCCATCACCAGGCCCACACCACTACTTGAGGCCGTGGCTACTGTGGTGAATGTAGTACCTCCATTTGCCGAAAATACAATCTTGCCATAATAATCCATTAATAGTTGGTTAGGGTTATTATAGTTAGCCTTCATGGCATATACCTGACCCTGACTGGCATCGTAACCGGGTAGCATAACCCAGGTGCTGCCATGATCAGTAGTTTTTACCGGGTAACCATTATTGCCATCATTGAAGTTGGAATAAGCAATCGATGGATTGTTGGTAAATTCGTAAGTGGAAACATTCAGTGATTGCAGGCTTGTAAAGGGCAATTGAGTATAAGTAATGCCATAATCGGAAGAATGAAACATTTCGCTCATGTCGCATGAGACATAGAATTCGTTATTATTAGCAGGATTTATACGTGGAAAGAAAAGTGCACCTCCTCCGCCTACTCCAGTTGGAGTAAAAACATATTGAGCCTTAACTGGTAAAACGGCCATTAGTAACAGACAGGAAATGAGTATAATTTGCTTTTTCATACGGCTTTGAATATTAAAATTGAAATTTGACAGAGTGAATCAATCCTTTACCCAAAGATATAATACATTTTTAGTAATTTTGTTGCTGTTGAAGGTAGTATTTTATGAAAGTCAATACATTATTAACTGACAGGAATATATACGTATAGACGATTTGAATTTGGCTGGTCAAAGTAATTTTAAATTTATGAATCTAAGAGCAATATTAGGTATCCTAATAATCAGCATATTGAGTGGCGAAGTATTGGCCTTTACTCCCAATCCTAAAAAGGATCATAGTAAGTTGCAAAAAACAACATTGGCAAGTGCCCAGGAAGATAATTACGATATTAAGTACCTTAGGTTCAATTTGCACCTTACTGATACGTCGGTTTTTGTAAAAGGGGATGTATCTACTACTGCATTGGTAACTGCCGCCAGTATGAGCAATTATATTTTCGAGCTGGACACATTGATGGTTATTGATTCGGCCAAAGTAAATGGAGCCCTTCTGCCGGTTACAGTTACATCAGGCTACATTCGCAATATTGTAATGCCTACTGCCATGAGTGCTGGTAGTATGTTTACTGCACAAATATTTTATCATGGGGTACCACCTGCAGGCAGTGGCTTTTTTAATGGGCTTACACATGCAGTTTCCGCACATGGCACGCATATGATATATACAGTGAGCGACCCATGGGTAGCCCAGAACTGGTGGCCTTCCAAACAATCGGCTACCGATAAGATCGACTCTATGGATATGTTCATTACAGTGCCAAGAGGTGTGGTGGATGGAAGTAATGGTAGCCTGGTAAATGTAGATACAACAACTACCCCAGGCTTCTGGAAATACCATTGGCAGACACATTATCCTATAGATTATTACCTGGTTTCAATAGCAGTAGCACGTTATGCCGAGTATAAATCTTATGTGCACTTTAGTGGTAGTACCGACTCTATGCTAATTCAGAATTTCCTGATGGATACGGCAACTTTCAATCCACTTTATAAAGCCAACTTCGATAGTATAGGGCTGATAATTGATTTCTATTCTTCACTTTTTGGCCGTTACCCGTTCTGGCAGGAAAAATATGGGGTCTGCTATACCAATCTGGGCGGTGGTATGGAAAACCAAACCATGACTACCATCGGCACACCTGATATTACTGTTATTGCCCACGAACTAATGCACCAGTGGTTTGGTGACCATGTGACGTATGCCCGCTGGGGCGAAATGTGGCTGAGCGAGGGTTTTGCTACGTTTTCGGAAGAATTGTTTTTGGCTCATTTTCATAGTACAGCCGAAGCACGTAG
>CAIWHI010000961.1 GCA_903912435.1 uncultured Bacteroidota bacterium
GTACAAAGTGTAGTAGCATTGGTAGCTACAATTGTATATACACCGGCAATGGTTTGTAAACCATAATCCAATGCAGCACCAGTGCCTGGAACAGCAGAACCAACCGGAACACCACCCCTTAATAATTGATAATTGAAACCTAAGTCTGAATTTGAAAGGCCAACACTTACACCGGTGCCGCCTGTGCAATAGGCACCGCCACCGGTTACTGAATATAAGGTAGGTAATGCATTAATAGATACTGTTACACTACCTGTCATATTATTAGTACAAGATGTGGTAGCATTTGTTGCTACAATAGTATAAGTACCTGCTACTGTTTGAAGACCGAAGTTGAATGAAGCTCCTGTACCTGCTACAGCAGAACCTACTGCCACACCACCCCTGAATAATTGATAATTAATACCTGCCGTAGAGCCACTAATACCTACGTTAACACCAGTGCCGCCTGAACAATAAGCACCACCACCTGTAACGCTAAATAAACCTGGTAATGCATTGATAGTTATTGTAGCACTACCTGCCATGGTTGCAGTACAACCTGTTAGGCCATTAGTTGCTATTACAGTATAAACACCCGCTGTAGTTTGTAAACCGAAAGAAAGTGCAGAATTGGTACCGGCAACTGCTCCTCCTACTGGTGAACCACCTACATATAATTGGTAGTTGAATCCTAAAGCTGATGATGATAAACCAACCGCAACACCTGTGCCACCTGCACAATAGGCACCACCACCGGTAACACTAAATGCAACAGGAGCTGCATTTACGGTAACGGTTGCACTGCTTCCCATTGTGCTTGTACAACCTGTTGATGCATTAGTTGCTATAACTGTATAAGTACCGCCTGTTGTCTGGAAGCCAAATGTAATTGCCGAACCCGAACCTGCAACAGCAGACCCAGTGATTACACCACCTACATATAGTTGATAGTTAACACCCGCTGTAGAACCCGACAGGCCTACCACAACACCTGTGCCACCTGAACAATAAGTTCCACCACCGGTTACAGTAAATATTGCAGGAACTGCATTTGTAAATATGGTAACACTTCCGGTCATATTATTGGTGCAACCTGTAGTAGCATTTATAGCAACTACTGTATATGCACCAATAGTTGTTTGCAAGCCAAAATTTATTGCAGCACCTGTACCTGGTACAAGTGAACCTGTAGCTACGCCACCTACATATAATTGATAATTGATACCGGATGTTGAACCTGATAAGCCAACCACAGTTCCTGCACCACCGGCGCAATAACCACCACCACCTGTTACGGCGAAGGCTGTTGGTAATACATTTACTGTTACCACACCACTACCACTCATAGCTACAGTACAACCGCTTACAGCATGCGCTGCCGAAACTGTATAAGTACCACCTATTGTCTGGAAACCAAAATCTAAGAAACTGCCCGTACCTGCTAATATTGTACCGGTTGAAACACCTCCTCTTAATAAGGTATAGTTCACACCTACCTGAGAATTACTTAGGTTAACATCAATACCGCTGCCACCTGAACAATACGTACCGGTACCAGTCACTGTATAAACTGTAGGATTAGGATTGATGGTTACTGTTACGCTTCCTTCTGTACCCCAACAACCTGCGGCTGATTGTGCCCTGAAATAATAAGTGCCTGATGAAGCTATTACCTGACTGGCAGATGGAGTAGCCGTAGAAGTTCCGCCTGATGTAGTCCCCTGGAAATATATGGTACCACTTCCACCATTTGCAGCAGTTATTGTAGTACTTCCGCAGAAGGTACCACCACCACTCGCAACTACAGTTGTTGGCAATGCATTTATGGTAACATTTACGCTTCCTTCTGTTCCCCAGCAACCTGCTGCTGATTGTGCCCTGAAATAATAGGTGCCTGTAGAAGATACTGTTTGAGATACTGATGGTGTGGCTGTAGATGTACCACCTGTTGTATTGCCCTGGAAATATATAGTACCACTACCACCATTTGCAGCAGTTATTGTGGTGCTTCCGCAAAAAGTACCTGCACCACTTGCTGTAACTGTTGTTGGTAAAGGATTGATTGTAACTGTTACGCTACCTTCTGTGCCCCAGCATCCTGCTGCTGATTGTGCCCTGAAATAATAAGTACCTGAAGCTGAAACCACTTGTGACGCTGATGCAATAGCTGTTGATGTTCCTCCTGATGTAGTACCCTGAAAATAAATTGTTCCACTACCACCATTCGCAGCAGTTATTGTTGTACTTCCGCAAAAGGTACCGCTACCACTTGCTGTAACAGCAGTAGGTAAGGCATTAACCGACATTGTTATAGTACTGGAGCTAACACTTGCAGGTGCTGCACAACCGGTAGGTATCATAGTACATACTACTGTATTACCATTTGAAAGTGTGCTGCTACTAAATGAAGGACCACTCGCAACTAAAGAACCATTTACAAACCACTGATATGCAGGAGTACCACCATTAATAGGAGTAGGAGTAAATGTTACGCTTGTACCTGAACATATAGCACCAGATGGAACCGCAGCGATACTTACCGATGGAGTCACCGCAGTAAGCAATGATAAATCACCAAAGTCAGTACCTGATGAACCTGTAGTAATACCAGCAACGTTGGTAGATGCAGAAGCATATACATAACCTGATGCTGATGAAGTAGTTGTAGCCTGAAGCTGAAGTCCGGCAATTGTAATAGCATCTGCAAGTGTAGTTCCACCTGATGTAATATTGATAGTAAAAGTTGTAGCGGTAATACCTCCATTTGCTATGGCAGATATATTACCACCACCTGCAAAAGAAAGAACAGGTGATGAACCAGCATTGAACTGCCAACCCGTTGGTGGATGCAACACAATCTGGTCTGCCCCTGTTACGAAATCAGCATTATTTCCTTCTGTAACTGTTATTGTACCCAATGTAGTAAAACCTGGAGCAATACCGGTAGACGCTGAATTACTACAAATACTGAGACCACCTGAACCCGGTGTAACAACTACAGCACCAAAACCAGAATAGCCCACGAAGCAAAGAAGTAGGGCTAAAATAAATCTTTGCATGGTTTTGGAATGACTGTTATTACCGGCAATAATACCAATCACTGATAGTAAAGAAAGTTTTCTCATGAGCTTAATCTTTTTGAAAGAAATAATTTTTCTAAATTTCAGGGTAAACATACTAAAAAATGACTTCTTAACAAAAAATAACCACCTGATTTTAAAAGAAACAAACATAAATCAGGCCATAAAACCCAAATAATCAGCCTAAAAGCATCATAATCCCCTCCTAATTAGCACATCTAACGAATTTCATTCACGTGTTTGATATAACCTAATTTCATATGCTAAATGATGACAAAACAATTTTGTCAATTTACAGGGCCTATCCCTAAAACAAAACGAACTTTTGCCACTGAATGACAAAAGTTCGTTCCTATAATTCACATTAGCAATTTAAGACTATCCGGGTAGGCGGGCAATATAACCTGCCATTTCCTTTATCTGGTCTACCACCTGCTTATTGGTAGGCTTGCATGCCTTAGCTTTATTAAAATATATTTTAGAATTCCTAAAATCCCTTCTCTGGATACAGATACCCGAAAGCTGCAAATATGCAGTTGCTTCATTATCCTTATCAGGTAAGCCTATACTAATCGCTTTTCTTAGATGTTCATAAGCTTCTTTGGTATTGCCTTTTTTCTGTGCTATGGCTCCTAATTGCAGATAAACGGTTCCCTCATATTCTTTTTCAGGCAATCCCCCTTCCAGGCCTTTCCTCAGTTGGGCTTCTGCCAGGTCCAGGTCATCTCCCATCGTAGAGAAATTAGCTTGAAGCATATAATAGGAAGAACGCACAGGCTTATATAAAAAATTAGGGTATTTCACAGTAGCCAATAATTTTTGGGCACCTTCCATATCTCCACTTTCCATGTACCCCTGAATAAGGGTCATAGGACCAATAAGGAAGTAGGCGGTAATCATCAAGGCTGATACCAGGAAAGGAATCCAGGCTATCCACCAGGTTACTTTAAATCCAAATAAAAATCCGAGGGCGATTAATCCAATTGCAATAGGTATGCGGTAAAGTACAAATATGCGTCTGAAATTCATAATATAATTTGGGCGGCAAATATACCGCATTTTTGGAAGAGTAAAATAGTATTTGCAATTTCGTAGTTCACCCAACACTTAAATTCCTTAAGATGGACTATCATTAAGCAGTCATAAAATATTTATATACAAAACTTAATATTCCAGTAATAATAAGTTAACCCTGAAACCGGCAATTAAAGACAATATGGTAGGAATTTGCAGCCAAACAAAACAATATGACCACCCGTACTATTTTGGTTACCATCGCAACAACAGCTTTATTCTTTTGCTCCTGCAGCAAAAACCATGTCAGCAATAAACTTACGCCTATCCAAACAGTAAATACGGATGAAGTAAAACTTCATAAAACAGCCGGAAGAATTAGTGGAGCAACCATGCTTGCCGCCCCTGTAGCCGAAGCTAAAATTTACAAATTACTTCCCGGCTACAACAGTAGCGATGATTTCGAGGCTAGCGGTGTATATTACCTAAGTGGCTATTTTTACGTAGCCTTCGACAATAGGTATAAAATAGGCAAAATTAAAAGTACCCTACCAATCAATAGTTCCGACAATTCTTTACTAAGTTCTGGTTCCGGATCATCTAATTTCGAAGGCATTACTTATGACAACTTTGGTACACCTAATTTCTTTGTTGTAGAGGAATGTGTTCACAATGGCAGCGTGTACCAACCTCGTGTAAGGGAGTATGATGCATCTATGAATTACCAAAGCGATAAATGGGTTGACTACTATTTTACCTCTGCAACCAGTAATAAAGCCTTTGAAGGCATAGCCTGGGTTTACCGTGGTGGAGAAGATTATCTACTGGGCCTGGTAGAAGGTACCGGAAAAATTGCCGTTGTAAAAAAGACTTCTGGTCACTGGATATTAGTTGACTCCATAACTCTGCCATCATCAGTTACATTTACCGATTATTCCGACATCTGTGTTTATGGCACAAAGGTGGCGATTACCTCGCAGGAAGATGGCCAATTATGGATTGGTACACTAAGCAGCACATCATGGTCAATAACGGGTGGTACAGCCTACGAATTCCCTCATGGCAGTAGCACTGGTGTAGTAGGTGCCGGCACTTATCAGATCTATGGCAATATAGAAGGCGTATCATTTATCAGCCCAACCCAAATAGTAGTAGTATCTGATAAAGCCGATGCCAGCCAGCCAGCCTACCAAACCTATAAAGAGCAATCAATTCACATTTTTAATATTCCGTAGTTAAGGTAAAAGTTAAAAGTCAAAACGCTACGAAGGCAAAAGTCAAAACA
>CAIWHI010000962.1 GCA_903912435.1 uncultured Bacteroidota bacterium
TAATGTCAGTTAGGCAAACCGGCTGGGCAATGCTTTTTGGTAAGAACGCACAGGAAGCTATGGATATGGCACTCATTGCCCAGGCAGCAACTTTGAAATCTAAAATACCCTTCCTTAATATTTTTGATGGCTTCAGGACTTCTCACGAGTTGATGAAGGTGAATATCATTCCTGATGAGGTAATCAAGGAAATGCTTGATGAAAATGACATAATCACCCACCGCCGCAGGGCTATGTCCACCGAAACCCCGTCTATCAGGGGTACTGCCCAAAACCCTGATGTATTTTTCCAAAGCAGGGAGGCCGGTAATGTTTATTACAATAACGTTCCGGGAATCATTACTAAGATGATGGAGCGTTTTGCAGAACTTACCGGACGGAAATATAAACTCTACGAATATTATGGTCACGAAACCCCCGACCGCATAATTGTTATTATGGGCTCTGGTGCCAATACCGTTCACGAAACTGTTGACCATCTCAATAGTCTGGGCGAAAAAACCGGCTACCTCTATGTGCGCATGTTCAGGCCATTTGAGGTAGAGGAGTTTATTAATACAATACCAAAATCAGTTACAAAGATCTCAGTCCTCGACCGCTGCAAAGAACCAGGCGGTATTGGCGAGCCACTGTATATGGATGTGGTTAATGCTATCATGGAAGCATGGCAGGGTCAGGTGCCTAAGGTAGTAGGTGGCCGTTATGGGCTGGCATCTAAGGAATTTACTCCTGCCATGGTTATGGGTATATTTAAAGATCTGGCATCCGACAAGCCTAAAAACCATTACACAATAGGTATTGAGGATGATGTTACCCACCTGAGCCTGGCATACGATAAGTCGTTCAGCCTCGATAAGCAACACCTTTTCCGTGGCTTGTTCTTCGGCTTGGGTGCCGATGGTACAGTGAGTGCCAATAAAAATTCAATCAAAATTATTGGTGAGACTACCGATAATTATGTGCAGGGCTATTTCGTTTACGACTCTAAAAAATCAGGCTCATTAACAGTATCACACCTTAGGTTTGGTAAAAATCCAATACGCTCCTGCTACATTGTTAATTCAGCCAATTTCATTGCCTGCCACAATTTCAACTTTATACATAAATACGACATCCTTAAGGATGCCGAACACGGTGCAACCTTCCTGCTCAATGCGCCTTTCGAAACAGATTCGGTTTGGGAACACCTACCTTATAAAATCCAGGAGGAGATTAAGGAAAAGGAATTGAAGTTTTATGTCATCAATGCATCTAAGGTGGCCCGTGAAGCCAATATGGGTTCCAGGGTAAATACCATTTTGCAAACTTGTTTCTTCGCCATTTCAGGTATCCTGCCAAAGGATGAGGCGATTGAAAAGATTAAATACGCCATCAAGAAAACCTACTCCGATAAGGGCGAAAAGGTGGTGCTGAAAAACTTTGCTGCAGTTGACCAGGCCCTGGCCAATATGCATCAGATTGACTATTCAAATTTGTCAGTGGGTACCATGGAATACGATAAAATCGTATCAGATGATGCCCCCGACTTTGTGAAAAATGTGCTGGCAAAAATCATGGCTTTTGAGGGTGATGACCTTCCTGTAAGTTCCTTCCCGCTCGATGGTGTTTACCCTGTAGCCACTACCAAATGGGAAAAGAGAAATATTGCAGAGAGTGTCCCAGTTTGGGATGCAGACCTTTGTTCTCAATGCGGTAAGTGCTTCCTCATTTGCCCACATGCCGCCATTCGTTGTAAAGTGTATGATAAAAATGAATTGGCAACAGCACCCGAATCTTTCATGCATACCAACCCGATAGGGAAGGAATTTGATAAAAATACCGAGGCTTATACACTACAGGTTTCGGTAGAAGATTGTACTGGTTGCAAATTATGTGTAGAATACTGCCCTGTAGCCAGCAAGGCCGACCCAACCCACAAAGCCATTAATATGGCCGAACAATTACCACTACGAGAAAAGGAAATGAACAATTGGGATTTCTTCCTTTCCCTTCCAGAAGTAGACCGCAATAGGGTAAACAGGAATACCGTAAAAGGCACCCAGTTCCTCCAGCCATTGTTTGAGTTCTCAGGTGCTTGTTCCGGTTGTGGTGAGACACCATATATAAAGTTGCTCACCCAATTATATGGTGACCGTATGGTTGTGGCCAATGCCACAGGTTGTTCTTCCATCTTTGGTGGTAACCTGCCTAGTACGCCATGGTCCGCCAATAATGCCGGATGTGGTCCTGCATGGGCTAATTCCCTCTTCGAAGATAATGCCGAATTTGGTCTTGGTATAAAATTGGCTTACGATAAGAAAGGCGATATTGCCCGTATCCTGTTGAATGGTTTGCGCAATGAGGTAGGTGATAGCTTGGTAGATAAGCTCTTACATACCGACCAAAGCATAGAAGCAGGCATCATGCAGCAGAGGGAATATGTTAAGGAACTCCGACTAAGGCTTTCAGCATTAAAATCTTTTGAAGCGCAGCAACTGATGATTATAGCCGATTATATGGTGAAGAAATCTCACTGGATTATAGGTGGTGATGGCTGGGCCTACGATATTGGCTTTGGAGGACTAGACCATGTACTATCAACCGGTGAAAAGGTGAATATATTGGTATTGGATACCGAAGTTTATTCTAATACCGGTGGTCAGAAGTCTAAATCTACCCCAATAGGTGCAAGTGCCAAGTTCAGTGTGAATGGTAAGGCCACAGGTAAAAAAGATCTTGCCCTCCAGGCCATAGCCCATGGTTCGGCATATGTGGCGCAAATAGCAATGGGTGCCAACGATGCCCACGCAGTAAAGACCCTACAGGAAGCTGAGGCATTCCCAGGCACCAGTCTGGTAATAGCCTATAGCCATTGTATTGCCCATGGTTATGACATGATGTATGGCGCACAGCACCAGGGCAATGCAGTGAAATCAGGTTATTGGCCATTATTTAGGTATAATCCATCAAAAGCCAAGGGCGAAAGGTTTATGCTCGATAGTAAGGACGCCACCCTGGCCCTAAAGGATTTCCTTTACGATGAAACCCGTTTCAGCATCCTCGACCGCCAAAATCATGAGCATGCCGAAGTTTTATTGGCCGGTGCCGAAGAAGGCGTTCATGAGCATTGGGAGCGTTTAATGGCATTAAAAGCGTTGTAATTTTTGTATTATATCGCTAGCCCCTCATGTCTTAGGACATGAGGGGCTTTTTTTTGAACCATTTTTTCAAGTAATCAATTAGAGTGTTTATATTTAATAAAATTTTATTTATTATGCGATGAAGACTCCACAGGAGTCAAAGCTTTGTAGCAAATGATTTTATGGTAATGTCTTACACCGATTTATCGGTGCAACTCACAAAAATGGTGTTTACGAAATGCTTATATGAAAGACTCTAATAAAATATCAAACCCCAAATAATCTCGTTCCTCAACACTCTCCTCAAATACCCCTAATTTTGCACTCAAATACTTAAACAAAATCATCACTCCCAATATGAAAAAACAACTACTAACTCTTGCTTTTGGACTGCTTGTGGCAGGTACAATTACTGCCCAAAAAACCTATACCCATGTGGAATGCGGAACCGAATATACCCTTGCGCTAAGGTCAGATAGTACAATATGGGCTTGCGGTGAAAATGGTAATTACCAGTTAGGAAATAGTGCCGTACCCAAATCTGATACCCTAATGCCGGTTGCCCCATCTACCAAATGGATTTTTGCGTGTGCAGGAGCATTTCATAGCATTGGTATTGCGGCAGATAGCACTATGTGGGGTTGGGGATTCAATCAAAATGGGGAACTTGGTTTAGGTACAGTTAATCCAAATGTGCTCCCAACTCAGGTAAATGCTACCATGCATTGGCGCACAGTTAGTGCCGGACTTGCGCATACTATGGCTATTCGCAATGATGGTACCTTGTGGGGAACTGGTTATAATGCCTATGGGCAAATTGGCATTGGTGATACTAATACGCATTTGTCTTTTGTGCAGGTTGGTACGGCAAATGATTGGAAATCCGTTTCAGCAGGTGGTTTATTTACCTATGCCATTAAGAATGATGGTTCTTTGTGGGTCTGGGGTTATAATGGTGATGGCGAACTAGGCCAGGGTTTTATTTCTACACAGATAACTGTCCCTATCAGGTTGGGTACGGAAAATAATTGGACCATGGTTAGCGGTGGATTTGAATTTGGCTACGCACTTAAAGCTGATGGCACTTTATGGAGTACCGGTTTTAATGGAAATGGTCAGTTGGGCCGGCACGCTGTAGGCATTGTTGATTCTGTTTTGAAGCAGGTAGGCACAAGTACCGATTGGAAGTTTATTGCGTCTGGTGCTTCTTTTGCATTAGCTATCAAGCAAAATGGTTCATTATGGGGATGTGGTTTTAACGATTATGGACAGTTGGGTTTCCATAGCATTGCTTCTGCAGGTTTAATTGATTCCTTCAGGCTTATAGGAACCGACACCAACTGGCAGTCTATAAGCGCTGCTGATGGTGCTATTGCTGGTAGTTCTGTTTTTGGGTTACATTCTGTTGGCTTTAAAGGCCAGGCTACTGAATTATGCACCACCGGGGCCAATTATTCAGGTCAGTTGGGCAATGGTACTATTATTGCTTTACCAGGAGGTCAATATACTTTTGGTTGCACTGTAGGTGAAACTCAGACTGCTGTACCACCAGTTTGCAATTTAGCAAATATTTTTGTTTACCCAAATCCCGCTTACGACCAGGTAACTATTGATGGGCAACCAACTTCAGGTACCTATCAATTATCAGATATATCAGGGCATCAGCTACTTAATGGTAAATTGCAAAAAGGTTATAACAGCTTTTCAGTTAGGGCTTTACCCTCAGGTATATACTTGTTGGCTGTGCATAACGACGAGGGTGGGATAACCAAGGTGAAAATTGTAAAGGACTAGACTTTAGACAGTTTGTTCAAAACAAAATTGTAAATTTTCTCAAAAACTGTAAAAAGCAATAGGTTTTGTTTATTATTGTTAGGCGATATTAAATCACGGCATTATTCTTGATTAACCAGATTGATAAATGTAAATTATGAAAAAGATTTTCCAGAAATTAGGTTTATTGGCAATGCTTTTCTTGTTTGTTACGGCTGCAAATGCACAGTCAGGACACAACTATAAGTACCAATACAAGGCATCATGTAAGTGCATCATAAGCAAAGATAATCCTGCAGGCATTGAGCAGGTGAGCGTATTCCCTTACAAAACCGATCCCGATGTGCATGAGCACAATTGCGGCTTCTATGGAAAAACTGCCAAAACTAAAGTGGATACTTTTAGCCTAAAAGATTTTAGCCCAAATAATTTTAGCTGTTACCCATGTATGGGTTTCCAGCCAAATAATAAATATGCTTTTTGTTTTCCAGGTAAGGACGACTTCAGTTCAGTAACTGTTTGTATCGTAGTGGATGAAAAAGGAGAAATAAAGGAAGAAAAATACACAGGCAGTAAATAAAAATAAATCGAATTAATACAAGCGCAAATCCTTTTACCATTTGGTGAAGTGAATTGCGCTTTTTTATGTCCAAAATTTGTTAGTATTCCTCATTTTTGTTTCATAAATAATTCACTATGAATACACTGCATATATTTATTTAATGTACGCATCTGATGCGAAGGCTTTTTGTAGAAAATAAATATCCTGTAATACACTACTCTCTTGGAGTAACAAATTTGTTGCACAAAAGTTCTTTGAATAGGACATGGGCAAAATCACCAAGTCACCAGAAATTACTATCAGAAAAAGTCGGATACGACACCCTCTCCTTCGGAGTGTCTAATTTGTTGCACAAAAGTTCTTTGA
>CAIWHI010000963.1 GCA_903912435.1 uncultured Bacteroidota bacterium
GGTGTAAAAATACTGAGATGGTCTATTCAAATGCCTATCCCACTGCCGGAACCATTATTACACCATCAGTTGTATGTGTAGGTTACCCATATACTTTAACCAATTCAGTAACCGGCGGCAGGTGGTCGAGCAGTAGCCCTGCCATTGCAACAGTTGGGTCAGTTTCAGGAAGTATAAATGGTATAAGTACCGGAACAGCCATAATTACTTACGCTATTACAGGATGTGCCGTGGTAACAGCAACAACCGTTATAACTGTTAATCCCCTACCTGTGATTAGTGGAGGTGCATTTGTCTACCAGGGTGCAAGCATAACCTTGTCAGGTACTCCTACAGGGGGAATCTGGCATAGTTCAGTTACATCTTTTGCTAGTATAGATTCTATAACAGGTGTGGCTTTAGGTGTAGGGATGGGGAATTCTGTAATTAATTATACATCACCTATAGGTTGTGTAGGTATAGAAACACTGACTGTTGGTGGTTTGCCTAATCCCGGTACAATCGTAGGACCACCTGTTATCTATGTAGGGTTGGATTTTAGTATGCATGAATTGCAACCCGGAGGTATATGGAGTAGTAGTGATATGAGTATTGCATCAATAGGTTCAACAGGACTTATAAGAGGTATATCATTAGGTACTGTTACAATATCCTATACTGTAACAAATCCATGTGGGTCATCAACTGCAACTAAAACAGTGATTGTAGAGTTGACTAATATGGTGAATCCTATAGGCTACTACAATCCAGGGAGTTTCCAAATTTTCCCTAATCCTGTAAGAGAGCAGCTAACCATACAATGGTCAAACCAATTTACAGGTAGGGCAGAAGTGAAAATAACAGATATGCTAGGAAGAGAGGTGTTTGAATCTAATTTCCTGATGGATGCAGATGAAGTGAATAAGGAATTTGGGTTATCGGAATTGCCGGATGGGCTTTATATGGTTACTTTCAAAACCGATAATACAAGCTACACCACAAAAATGGTTAAAATGAAATGATAAGAAGGTGAAAAAATTGTGACCCGGCATTCATGCCGGGTTTTTTTTCTAAAAGCACAACGCAGTTAATTTAAATATTATATATTAATAGAAAATAATTCTAAGCATTAGGATACCGTGAATATTTCTATCATTGTTTTTGGATTTTTTTTACCTTTATACAAAAAATCCGAAAAATGAAACACCTCTATTTATTCCTTGTTTTGCTTCTCTTGTCAAGTTCTGTTTTTGGTATTGGTGCTATAACCGGAACAACCAATATTTGTGTTGGTAATACTTCTACCATGTCCGATACTTCTGCTGGAGGTACATGGTCTAGCAGTAATATTGCTTGCGCCTCAATAGGCACCTCATCTGGAATAGTTACCGGTGTAAGTTTAGGAACATCTATGATAACCTATAGGGTAGGAAGTGCCTATTCTACCATAATGGTAACTGTAAGTAACCCTGTGAGTGCAGGTAGTATTTTAGGATTATCTACATTATGTCAGGGTACGGATATTGTTTTATCTGAAACTACAACTGGGGGTGAATGGTCGAGTAGTAATACTGGTGTAGCAACAATTGATACAGGAGGTTTATTAAGTGGCATTAATGGGGGGACAGCAACTATCAGTTATACAGTTTCGGGATGTGCAATTATTTCAGCAACAACGGTTATTGTTGTAAATCCTAAACCATTATTTAGTCGTAGGAATCATATTTGCGTTGATAATTTTGATACACTTATCGTTTATCCACCAGGTGGTAGTTGGTCAAGCAGTAATATAGGAATTATTAGTCTTGATAGTATTAGAGGTATTGCCCATGGCATTACTACCGGAACCTCTACATTATTTTATACCTCCATTGCCGGTTGTTCTAATTCGGAGACCTTATTTGTTGATACATTACCGAGAGTAGCATCTATTACTGGTAATGATGTGTTATTTTATACAAATATTGAAACTCTTTCTGATTCTGTTACAGGTGGAATTTGGTCAAGTAGTGACGAGTTATTAGCCATAGTAGGGTCTACAAGTGGAATTGTTCAGGGCATTTATGGGGGGAATGTAGTTATTACTTATACTATTGCAAACACATGTGGGGTATCATTTGCTACGTTTGGAATATTTTTGTATTTTGAAGCAGTTAAGCCTTTATCCTATAATTATGGTAGTTTTCAGATTTTCCCAAATCCGGTAGCTGATATTCTTACCATACATTGGGCTAGCCAATTCAAAGGGCTTGCATGGGTAACTATTACAGATATGCTGGGCAGGGAGGTATTTGAGTCGAAATTCCTGATGGATGCTGATGAGGGGGATAAGGAATTGGGGTTGACGGGATTGCCAGATGGGCTCTATATGGTTACTATCAAAACCGATTATATGAGCTATAACTCAAAATTTGTGAAGTTGAAACGATAGGTACATAGAGAATTTTATAACCCGGCTATAATGCCGGGTTATTCGATTTATAGGGCATTGATTGATTCAGTGCGAAATATTTTGGAATTCTTACTAACATTTTGCCATTATTATACGCCTATATGGTTAGTAATTAATCCCAAACCCCTTTCAAATTCAATTTTATGAAAAAGCTGTATCTGACCCTAATGATCATTTTTTCTGCTGGTTTTTCGTTTGCCGTGGCTCCTGTTACTGGTACTCCTTCATTTTGTAAAGGTTCCAATGCAATTTATGCAGATGCAACTCCCGGAGGTATATGGACATCAGAGAATACCGCCATAGCAATAGTAGGTTCTTCCTCAGGAATGGCTACTGGCATTTCTACAGGAACTACGCATCTAACTTATACTATGGGTGCAGCATATTCCACCTATTTAATTGAAGTATTGGCAATACCTTCTGTAATTGGAGGCCCATCAGCAGTATGTATTGGGTATCCTGTTACTGAGACTGATTCAATCACTGGTGGTGTATGGACAACTCCGTCTCTATCTGTTACTATTGGAATGACAAGTGGTGTACTTACAGGTATAACATCCGGAACAGCTGTGATTTCGTATACAAATACCAGTGGCTGTGCTGTATCGAGGGTTATAACTGTGAACGCAGCCCCTGTATCCTACCATATTACCGGTGGTGGTACTTATTGTATTGGTGGGGCGGGCTATCATATTGGCATAGATGGTTCTGGTACAGGTGTCAACTATCAATTATTTATGAGCGGTGTGGCAATTGGTTCACCGGTAGCAGGTACCGGTACAGCCTTGGATTTTGGTGTTTTCACAACGGCAGGTATTTATACCGTATTAGGCACAAATGCTACAACTACCTGTAATATAGAAATGACAGGGAGTGATACTATATCTATAAATCCTGCACCAACAGTTTATACTGTTACAGGTGGAGGTACTTATTGTACAGGAGGTGCAGGAGTACACATTTTTTTGTCTAATTCTGATATGGGTATTAATTATCAGATGTATCTTGGTACCACACTAGTTTCTTTATTAGCTGGTACAGGGTTGCCACTTGATTTCGGTTTGTTTACATCTGTCGGTTATTATACAATACGTGCTACAAATGCTACTACAGGATGCAACAGCATTATGGCAGGTAGTGCTACTGTTACCATAGATACAATAGTGACACCATCTGTTACTATTAATATAACCCCGGGTGATACGGTATGTCCTGGTACGTTGGTTACTTTTAGTGAAACAAATACAGGTGGTGGCAGTGCACCAACATTTATTTGGAGGGTGAATTCGGTAATTGTTGCAACTGGTCCGACGTTCACATATGTACCAGTTGCCGGTGATATGATTGGGGTTAATATGAATAGCAGTGCAACATGCGCAATACCAGCATCGGTTTCTTTTGATACCTTCATTGTTGTACGAACCCCTGCCGTAACCGGGACAATGACAACTGCAGCCTGTGGGAGTATATATACATTATCAGCAAGTGGAGCCACAAATTATATATGGTCACCATCTACAGGTCTCTCTTGTGCCACCTGTGCCACAACTACTATCAACCCATCAGCTACTATTAACTATGTAGTCACAGGAAGTGTAACAGGTGGATGTTCAGGTACTTATTCAGTGACAGTGCCAGGTAACAGGATACATGGTAATATTACCTTTAGCAGTGCTGCCCCTGATACATTGGATACAAAGGTTTGGTTGATACAGTTTAACTCAGTGGATAGTTCAATTGCCGCTCTTGATTCAACAACTACATGCCTTAATGGAGGTGTACCCTACTATGAATTTGATGGGGTTGCTTCGGGCAATTATCTGGTAAAGGCTAAATTGATCCATGCCGGTGCGGTAGGTTGTAGCGGATATATACCCACTTATGGTGCGAGTAGTAGTTATTGGTATTCGGGTACAACTGTAATGCATACCACTTCTTCAGATAGCCAGGACATAAATATGATCTATGGCACTGTGCCGGCAGGGACTGGGTTTATTTCAGGCTATGTGATATCCGGAGCAGGCAGGGGGACAAGTACTGATGTTCCGGTTGCGGGTATGATTATTTACCTGAGAAATGCAGCCAATAATATCCTTACCTACACTTTTACTGATGCAACTGGTAATTATTTCTTTAATAATCTAGATTATGGTACTTACAATATTTACCCCGAAAATTATAGCTATTATACAATACCGTCGGCAGAGATTATTCTTACAAGTACAGGTGGCGGGAGCAATGATGTGAATTTTAAACGCCATACCACATCGCGCATCATTTCACTTATAAGGACCAATGGGGTAGACAAGGTTTCCAAATCGCTAAGTTCTTATAAAATCTATCCGAATCCTGTTAATGATATGCTGACTATACAATGGCACAATCAAATTGGAGATCCTTTAAATGTAGTAATAACTGATGTTTTGGGTAGGCAGGTTTTTAATACCCAATATCAGATGATTGGTGATACAGGTGAGAAACAAGTAGATTTATCAGGCTTTAAAAGTGGGGTTTATTGTGTCACTTTCAGATCGGGAAGCGAAATTTATACAGTGAAATTGGTGAAGCAGGATTGAGATTGAATAACTATCTGAAAATATTATCCGGTGGAGATTAGACGGGTTTTATTTCAAACGAGTGCCATATTGGGAAATAAATTCTTTTTTCATATTACTAACATTTGCAACTATTTTTACGCCTATCTTTAAGAACGCCTTTTTTCAAACCTAAATATTAATCTTATGAGAAAGTTTTATCTAACACTTGCCCTGCTTTTAATGGCGGCCTATTCATTTGCAGTTGGTCCAATTGTAGGGTCATCCGGTTTTTGTGATGGTACAACAAGCACCTATACAGATGCAACACCAGGCGGAACATGGAGTAGCAGCAATGTTGCAATTGCAACTATATCTTCTACCACCGGGATAGCTACTGGTGTTTCAGCGGGTACAACAATGCTTACTTACAATGTAAGTGGGGTCTATTCAACTATGGTGGTAACGGTATTTCCAATGCCTACTGCAATTAGTGGTGCATCAAGTGTTTGCGCAGGTTCAGCAATTACGGTTACTGATGCAACAACCGGTGGTGCATGGAGTTCAACAATGTCCACAATATCAATAGGTATGGCAACTGGCATTATTACCGGATTAACATCAGGTACGGCCACTATAACCTATACATTATCAAGTGGATGTTATGTATGGAGAACTATTACTGTTAATCCTTTACCAGATACAATATCCGGGCTTACTAATATTTGCCTGGGTTCTTCTACAACCTTAACAGATATGATATCAGGTGGAGTATGGACTAGTACTGTTCCTTCTATTGCTACTGTTGGGATGAGTACGGGAGTAACCACGGGGAATGCAATTGGTACTGCGTACATTAATTATACCATTTCAACTGGCTGTGCCATTACCAAAACAGTAAATGTTGCCAGTTCAGCTACTGCACCTATTACAGGGTCTACTGCGGTTTGCGTAGGTGGAACTACTACGTTAACCAATGCAATGAGTGGTGGTACATGGACAAGTGCGGCCACAACTGTGGCTACAGTAACATCTGGCGGGGCAGTTACGGGTATTTTATCAGGTGGCGATTTAATATCATACACTACTACTTGCGGAATTGTTACTACCACGGTTAATGTTAATCCATTACCCACCTTACATTCTGTGACAGGTGGAGGAAGTTATTGTTCAGGTGGCGTAGGAGTAAGTATTTATTTATCAACATCTAGTATAGGTGTTTCCTATCAGCTTTATTTAGGCAGTTCAGCCGTGGGGGCGCCATTAGCCGGAACAGGGGCTGTCCTGAATTTTGGATTGCAAACTGCAGCAGGTGTTTATACAGTGGTTGCCACTAATGCTACTACAGGATGTTCTGCCACTATGGCTGGCAGTGTTAGCATATCTATTAATCCTTTACCTATGGTAAATAATATTACTGGTGGAGGTAGTTATTGCGCAGGTAGTACAGGTGTTCACATTGGTTTGGATGGTTCAAGTTCTGGTATTAATTACCAATTATATAATGGCTCCACTATTGTGGGAAGTGCTATTGCAGGTACTGGTACCCCACTTGATTTTGGTTTGATAACAGCAGCCGGTACTTACCATGTTGTAGCAACTAATGCTACCACAACATGTACCAATACCATGAGTGGTACTGTAACAGTTACTATTAACCCGCTTCCTGTAATGTCGGCAACTGCTACACCGGTAACATGCAGTAATATTGTTGGTCTTGCGTCTACATCAACAGGTGCGGTGAGCTATAACTGGTCACCAACCACCGGGCTATCATGTGGAGCTTGTGCTTCACCTACAGTTAATCCAGCCTCTACAATTGTTTATACCTTAACAGGTACGAGTTCATTAGGATGTGTAAGTAGCACAACTGTAACTGTAAATGGCAATCGCATTTATGGACATATTTCTTTTAGTGCTGCAATACCTGATACCATAGATATGAAGGTATGGTTGATACAGTTTAACTCAATTGACAGTTCGATAGCGGCATTGGATTCTACGATTACCTGTGCAGTAGATAGTACTCCATACTTTGAATTTGATGGTAGGGCAGCAGGCAATTATATGGTAAAGGCTAAATTGCTTTATGGTACAGTAGCTGGAGCAAGTGGCTATATACCAACTTATAGTTTATCATCCCCACATTGGGATTCGGCAGCTACAGTGGCTCATACTACTAACTCTGATAGTATGCATATCAATATGGTTTATGGTACTGTGCCAACAGGGCCTGGGTTTATAGCAGGATATGTAGTAAGTGGAGCTGGTAGGGGAACTACAGGTGATGTGCCAGCTGTAGGTATGCTTATTTACCTGAAAGATGTAGCCGGTCATATACTAACCTATACTTATACCGATGCTGCTGGTTATTATTCGTTCAGTTCATTGGCTAATGGTAGTTACATTATTTATCCTACTGCTTATCAATACCGTACTACGCCATCTGCTGTCATTACCTTAACAACGGCTATGGAGTCTTATACTGCAATTGACTTTAGGCAGCGCACAACATCGCGCACTATTATTCCATATGTAATTCCTTCAGGTATCCCAACAATTAGTACCAAAGGTTTTGCCATATTCCCTAATCCTACATCGGGTGACCTGAATTTTGAATGGAATAGCCAGGTGGCAGGTAATGCAGAAGTGGTGATTGCTGATATTACAGGTAGGGAAGTTTACCGTACCACTATCAATATGACATCGGCTAATGGTAATACCCATCTCCAAGTAAACGGATTAAATAATGGTTTGTATCTACTTTCTATCCACTCGGCTACTACAAACTATAGTGGGAAATTGATGGCGCAGGAGTAGGA
>CAIWHI010000964.1 GCA_903912435.1 uncultured Bacteroidota bacterium
CCGATCTTGTGGAAATAAACCGCCGTAACAAATCAGGAAGGTCATAATTTTACCAAACAAGCAAATATGGAGATAGCCAACGAAATAGCAAAAAAGTGGTTTGAGCACAATAAGTGGCAACCTTATGATTTCCAGGTAAAAAGCTGGGAGGCAATTGCCGATGGCTATTCGGGCTTGCTGAATGCGCCAACAGGATTTGGCAAAACATATGCCATATGGTTTGGGGTGCTGCAACACTATTATAATAGGAAGAAAAAGCCTGCCGGCTTGCATTGTCTTTGGATAACACCACTCCGGGCACTAAGCAAAGAAATTCACCTGGCTACTGAAAGGGTTAGTGAAATACTGGAACTTGATTATGCCATTGGAATAAGGACAGGCGATACTACCAATAAAGAACGCACCCGACAAAAAAAGTCGATGCCGGAAGGGCTGATAACCACACCCGAAAGCGTGCACCTGCTGATGGCACAAAAAGGGTATACCGAAACCTTCAAAAATCTGGAATTTGTGGTGGTGGACGAATGGCACGAACAATTGGGCACCAAGAGGGGGGTACAAATAGAATTAGCCCTATCCAGACTAAAGGCCATTAATCCAAATCTAAAGATATGGGGCATCTCTGCCACAATAGGTAATATAGAAGAGGCGAGGGATATTTTATTGGGTTCTTACAACGACCGGCAGGTAATGATAAGAACCGACCTTGAAAAACAAATAAATATCCGCACCCTTATACCAGACCCTATTGATAAATATCCCTGGGGCGGGCATCTAGGGATACAATTATTAGATGATGTTCTTAAAATAATACACGACAGTACCTCTACTCTATTGTTTACCAATACGCGTGCCCAATGCGAAATATGGTACCAACGTCTATTATATAAGGACCCCGATCTGGCAGGCTTGATTGCGATCCATCATGGTTCGCTGGGTGAAGAAATAAGGCAATGGGTGGAAAATGCGCTCCATGAGGGTATATTAAAGGTTGTGGTATGCACAAGTAGTCTGGATTTAGGGGTTGATTTCAGGCCAGTGAATACGGTGATACAGGTAGGTTCACCCAAGGGTGTAGCGAGGTTTATGCAAAGGGCAGGTAGAAGTGGCCACCAACCTGGTGCCACCAGTACCATTTATTTCCTACCTACCCACTCTTTAGAGATTATTGAAGGTAGTGCTTTGCGCCACGCCGTGAAGCATGGTGAAATTGAGCAGCGTATACCTTATATCCGTTGTTTTGATGTATTGATACAATACCTTGTTACCATTGCTATTTCAGATGGATTCAGGGACAGGGAAATATATAATGAGGTGGTTAAAACCCATTGTTACTCCTCTATATCCTGGGAAGAGTTTAAATGGTGCCTCAATTTTATTACTAAAGGCGGAGAAATGCTGGATGCCTATGATGAATTTCATAAGGTGGTAATAGAAGATGGTGTCTATAAGGTCACCAACCGGGGAATAGCCATGCGCCATCGCCTTAGTATTGGCACTATAGAAAGTGATACGATGATGCAGGTGAAATTTAAAGGTGGTAGCAGGTTAGGTTCTATAGAAGAATGGTTTATTAGCAGGCTGAAACCAGGTGATGTTTTCTGGTTTGCCGGTAAAAACCTGGAACTGGTTGGGGTAAGGGATATGAGTGCGATTGTAAAACCTACCAAACGCAATAAGGGAGTATTCCCCTCGTGGCAGGGTGGGCGTATGCCACTTTCATCACAGCTCACCAAAGTAATCCGCGAAAAAATTGATGAGCATCACCTGCCCGGCATTAAAGATATAGAGATACAATCTCTGGCACCGTTATTCGATGAGCAAAAAAGGAGGTCGCATCTACCGGCAAGTGATGAGTTGCTGATAGAAAAAGCCAAAAGTCGTGAGGGCTACCATGTATTTATCTATCCCTTTGAAGG
>CAIWHI010000965.1 GCA_903912435.1 uncultured Bacteroidota bacterium
GTATATTCACTATTTCTCATTTACAAGCATTACCTTGCCACTACTGCCAGCCATAATGAGATTATGGGTGCCGGGGATATTTTTGATTACGTGGAAGCCTTTTTCATCATTGATGGGTTTCCATGTTTTGCCGCCATCATGTGTAATTTCAGTTCCGGTAGGACCGGTGGTAATGGCGGTATATTTGTTTATGTATTCTACACATTCCCTATAACCGCGGGTAGGTTGGGTAGGGGCTGTCCAGGTTTTGCCACCATCTGAAGAATAAAAAACATGGTCTTTGCACAGGGTATCTTGTTTATAATCACCGCCTACTATAATGCCATTCTTTTCATCTGCCCATGCCATAGAAAAAATACCTGTGGTTTCTTTGCCTTGCAGGATGGGAGTAGGCAGGGGGTGCCAATTTTTAAGTTTATGCGATGCTGTCCATATTCGGGATACAGTGCCACCAGTGGCTATCATTATCTTTTTATGATTCCCCCTTATTGTGGTGCCGCTGGCAGCAAAGGATGCTTCACCTTTTGTGAGGGCTGGGCCAGATGAAAGTAGGCTGCAAACTAATTTTTGGTAGGGCTTTCTGTAATTGCCAATTACTTTTAGTCTCATTAAAAGCATTTTTCCATTTACGGGGTCGCCATAAATAAGACCATTTTTATTGTTAGCCCAAAATGTTATCCCATCAAAGAACACTGCTGAATCATGGCTTTCATAAACCTTTTGCCAGTTCTTGCCCCCATCATTAGTAAACAGGATATAGGCTGGTGTACCGGCATTGGCAATAACTACTGATTTTTCGCTTAGGGCATAGACCGAGCGGAAATCGCATTTTTCATAACCTTTAAGTTGGGTAAAATTCCAGGTTGTACCACCATCAAGGGTATAGCCGATATTGCCTTTGGTGCCACCCAGCCAGGCAACTTCTTTATGGTTTTTAGACAAAACAGAAAGGCCCCTGAAAGAGGCCCCTGTTTTAGTATCTATACTGGTAAATGTAAAATCTTGGCTAAATGTTGTGAAACTGAGGAATAGAAATAATAGAAGTAGTTTCATATCGGCCCCAGTTGTTAATATTTATACATGCATTTTTTTTTGTGTGTCAGCATGTACATTTGTCTATAAATCAAACACTTGTTTGTTTTAAATTTTGACTTTTTTAGTATTCAATTCCTGCCCGAGGGAGACGCTTTCAATGTGTCTCTACATCCATCAATTTTTCTATGTTGTTCTGTTTTTTTTAGAGGATATTGCCAGCTAATACAATTACCTATAAATCAAATAGTTGTTTGTTTTAACTTTTAACTTTTAATTTAAACAGCTAACACCCAACCGTGAGTATCAGCCTTTTTGCCATAACGAATATCAGCCAATTCGGCTTTAAGCCAATTAGCAATTTCCCAGGTTGAAATATCCGGTAATTCCATTTTATCGTCGTGGTAAGTAAGTGCGCAAATAGGGGCAATTGATGCCGCAGTGCCTGTTCCGAATGCTTCTTTCAGTTGGCCAGCTTTATGTGCAGCTTCAATTTCGTCGATATTGATATCCCTTTCTTCTACCTTAATTCCTTTTTCTTTGAGGAGGGTAATAACGCTATCACGGGTAACACCTGCAAGGATGGTATCCTGAGTAATAGCTGGAGTAATTACTGTATCGCCTATTACACAGAAGAAGTTCATGGTGCCTATTTCCTGCACGTTTTTGTGGGTGTAGCCATCAGTCCATAAAATCTGGTCATAGCCCATTTTCTTAATCTGCATAGTTGGGTACATGCTCATACCGTAGTTGCCGGCAGCTTTTGTGAAGCCAATACCACCTGGGAAGGCACGTACGTATTTGTCCTGAACATAGATGGAAACAGGATTGCTATAATATGGACCAGCTGGGCTGGTAATGATGATAAACATGAATTTTTCGGCAGGGCGAACACCAATGAACTCATCAACAGCCAGCATAAACGGACGGATGTATAATGAAGTTTCGGGTGAGCTTGGTATCCAAGCACTATCCAGTTCCACCAGAGCGCGCATACCTTCAATGAATAATTCTTCCGGAACTTCAGGCATAGCCATACGCTCAGCCGATCGGTTCATGCGTTTCCAGTTTTCTTGAGGACGAAAAATTAATGGGTTGCCATTTGGGTCTTTGTATGCTTTAACTCCTTCGAAAATTGCCTGTCCGTAGTGGAAAAATGTAGTTGCCGGGCTGAATGCTATATTATTAAAAGGAACTATTTCTGGTGTCTTCCATGCACCATCTTCATAATGGGCTATCAGCATGTGATCTGAATAAAATTTACCAAACTGGATATTGGCAGGGTCAATTTCGCCAATCCTGCTGTTTTCTACTTTTGTAATGCTGATATCTAGTGAAGAAACACTCATAATGCCCAAATTAAATTAATATTGTGACTTGAAATTTTTGCAAAGAAACAACATTTTTTGTGTAAAAAAACTGTCCCACATCAGTGGTGGTTTTCGTGGGTTTTTTTAGTATAATATACCTGATTCAGGGTTTTGATTTATTTATATAATAATACATGAATATTATAAAGTCGGACGTTATTTTACCGCAGCATGATGCGCTTTGGGCTGATATTTCACCTATGCTTCAGGGGACTTTGCCAAAGCCAATTTTGATATTGGCCACCGACCCAGGGCAACCATATGAAATGCAATTGCTGAAAATGATAGAAGCCTGCAAGTTGAACCCTGACCAGTATAACCTGATAAAGCTTAATGAAAAGCAACCAGTAGCTTGGCACCAATTGAAAGATAAGCTAAAACCAGGCATAGTTTTTCTGATAGGTGTCACCCCATTGCAACTAGGTATATCGGCATCATTCAGGTTCAATCTGCCTAACCGATTTGCAGATTGCATTTGGCTTCCCACTGCCTCAGTTAGCGACCTGGATAAATACCCTGATATCAAAAAGCAATTATGGGTGGATGGTATGAAGCCAGTATTTGTGGATAAGAGTTTGGGAGGGTTTTAGCTAATTTGAGCATTGGATTTCTTTCGATTTTTTTGCAATAAATTAATTTCCATTTCTAATTGCCCACTCCCGAACAAATATTAAAGCAATACTGGGGTTATGACCACTTCAGGCCCTACCAGAGGGAGATAATAGGTAGTATATTGGAGGGGCGCGATACCCTGGCCCTACTGCCTACCGGTGGGGGTAAGTCGGTATGCTATCAGGTGCCTGCCATGATGATGGAAGGCATTTGCCTGGTAATATCACCACTAATAGCCCTTATGCAGGATCAGGTAAACAGGTTGAAGCAATTAGGCATTCCTGCCGA
>CAIWHI010000966.1 GCA_903912435.1 uncultured Bacteroidota bacterium
CCGGTTTAAGATTTTTACACACCAGCCTCATAATATCAAATACCTCATCGCGGGTAAAATGTTCTATCACATCCTTTGCTATTATGAGATCATATTGGGTTTTGTTTTCGGTAAGGTAAACATTCAGGTCGGCACACTCCAGATTAGGGATGCCCATGCTCTTGCCTTTATCTATCTGCTCGCCCGAATAATCTATACCATGGGTATTTTTATAACCCAGGCTATGCAACCAGTATACCCCTCCACCATCACCACAACCAATTTCCAGTATTGCTGCGTCTTTATTCTTAGGCAAATGGGGGCCATAGTATCTATTCTGCACCGGAAAATAGGCACGCACCTTTTCAAGTGAATTTTCCCCATACAGGGTTTTATTATGCGTACTTATATAATTTTCATAGATACTCTGTTTATACTTATCCATTATACCAATGATTTTAGCTGTGTAATAATTTGCCTGGCACGCTCATCAAGCGAGTTTTCTTCCTGCGCACGCTTGTGACCGGCAATTCGTATTTTTTCCCTCAATACATCATTAGCCATAAACTCCTTAACTTTCTCTACAAGTTCTTCAGGGCCATCGAAAAAGGCAGCCTCCTCGTTTTCCTTAAAGTAAAGTACTGACTCTGCATTGCGCTCGTGAAGCATAAAGCCCGAAGCACCAGGTATGTGGAAAGTGCGTGAAGTAATGAGGTCGCCAGATGAGGCCCCGGTTACCTGCTCTGATAATATACCCAGGTTTATTTTAGAGCATTGTATAGCCATAGCATACAGATCACCCACAATAGAGCGGCCCTGTATTGCCTGTTTCAATAATGGTGAAGAAGATTTCTCCCATTGGTCGCCCCATATCTTAATATTCAATGCGGGGATTTTTTCTATCAGGTAAGCTATCCATTTTTCTTTTTTCAATGACCAGGTACCAATAAATGAAACATCGCAGGCAAATATATTTTGGTCTTCCCGGCTGATTTCCAATTTCCGGTGAATCTCAGGATCAAAACCATGAGGGATGAAACTTGCCTTTTTGACACCAAACATCTGCTCCATATCGGTAATACCAAACGTTTTGGTAGTAAAAATAAGGTCGTATTTGGGTAGTGATTTTGGGATATTGGTGCCGTGGTTGGTGAGGCTTACATCGGGGTAAAACAATACCAGTTTGCAATTTTGCTGTTTAGCCCAATCAAGGGTTTCGGGTTTTACAAACACACCCTTGTAAACCAATAAAACATCAGGCCTGAAAACACTTATTTTATTGAGAATAGCACTGTTGTACTCATTAATCTGATGTGGTCTTATGGCGCGTTCCATCACCTTGGTCAGCTTTTTTTGAGTTTTCATACTAATGTAATAAAACTCATCAATAACCTCAATAAGGCAACCCTCACGGCTTAGCGCCCTGAATAAGCCACCGGCATTACTGCCCCGCCATAAAGGTCCCAGCCCAAGTACCCTCATTTTTTACTAGTTCCAAATCTTTTAATAACAGCCAAAGAAACGTATATCGACATAAGTGTGATAACCACCTGTAAATCGGCTCCGAAATCGGCAATGGACAATAGTAGTAAAAATCCACCGAAAATGGTTCCTGGTAGATTATATTCAGAGGAATAAAAGCTTGCCGCGTTCCACACCAATGGCAGGAAAGCCCCGAAAAGAAAACTACCAATAAGCACACCCAGATAACCAAAGTCGAGGAAAAGCTCACCCGGTATGGTCATATTAATAGAGTTATTGGCCCCTAGGCTATTGGGGTCATTCAATTTAGCACCGGACATTTCGTAAGCGAACCACCTCCCGAGCTGAATGATTGGTTTATCTGGCCAAAGTATACGCGGAACCAGGGCCACAATAAGCGGCTCAGATGCCTTACCATTATAAAAGCCCTTTTGTTTTGTTAGTTTAACACAGTTGGTCAACTGACCAAGGTTTGAACTTCGGGCCAATAGTGCTCCTGAGTTTTCCTTTTCATTATTTACTTTGGGCTTTGTGGGGTCATCATCAAGCAAGGTCTCAATTACCTTGTAGAATTTAGACCTATTATTTTGGAGTGTCTTAAAGATACTTGAATAGAGAGATATAATAATTAAGAACGGTATTATCCTATAACTAACCAGGTATTTAAGAGATCCCTTACCAATGAAGTAACCGGCAAACAAACACATGGTAGGCAATATGATGTCGTACCTTAGAAATGACATCTGGATAGCCAGATAGGTCTCTAACACAAATAGCGACAGGGCATAAAACCTATATATTTTAATGTCATTTTTTGCCCATAGCCGGGCAAAGAAGATGATACCAATAGAGTTGGTAAGTGCATATATCTTTAGTACCGGGCCTGATAGAAAGGATAGGCCAGCACCGTATAACCTCATTGCATTTACTATAAAAAGAAATAAATATATAATACGTAAAGTACTGGCAGAAGTAACATTCACTGCTATAGGAGGCAGACTCCTCTTATTATTGTAATTCCACCCAATCATCATACATGTGCAGGACAGGCACCATATATGCGCACTTTCATCTATATATTTGGGTATAAGGTAAGATATTTTGGCATGCCCGGAGTGATATTGGTCAATTAACCCCAAATCAGCATAATTAATGGCTATTACACCTGCATAGAAAAGAAATAGGGGTGAAACCTTATTGTCTTCCAGACTAAAGTGGGAAATGATATTGATGATACAATGAGCAGATAATATATAAAATAGCTCCTCCCCTTGTAGGGTATCGCCAAAAAACAAATAAACTACCAGAAAAAAGAAATTAACCATTCACTTTTTTAATTATCTGCAAGTATTGTAGCCTCCCAATTCCTCTATCAACTTTAGTTTCAACCTTATTTATTGCCGGAAATACCGGGAAGGGCTAAAATTATGCTTTTTATGTTTACCACCCAAGAACCTGCTTATTATGAAATTATGCTATTGTGTGTATGTGCTCTAAATTACAGGGAGTGATGGGTCAGCATTTAGATTTATAGCTTGTTTGGATAGCCTTGATATAGTCGATAAATATGATAATAGCCGGGTTGAATTTATACATCAGGTTTGGGGATTTGTATTGCTGTAAACTATAACAATCTCTAAAGCCGA
>CAIWHI010000967.1 GCA_903912435.1 uncultured Bacteroidota bacterium
CCGATCTTAATATTAATGCTTCTTTGGATTGTTTCTGGTTAATGGATCCTTTCCTTCTTCTTCTTTGGTCATGGCTGTTTCTCTATGTCTTGTATTGGGCTGCTTACTTATATGAGACTCTTATTGAACTGCTAATGGATTGGTGATTAGGTTGAGCATAAAATCACCCACCAATACTCTTCTAATCGGAGGAAAATTACAACCCAAAGCCACCTCCCTTCTATCTCCCAGATGCCGCAATAATGGTGTAAATACATCTGCCCCTTTGCGGCAGCACAAACACTGGAATGCATAACAACATAGAATAGGACTTTTATCCCCCACCAGATTCTCCAATTGCTGGTTTGATAAACCAGCGCAAAATTCATCAACCCGCCTATACTGCACCGCATCTTCATCCATACCTCCCCTGGCAATGCAATCATAATCGGCTATACTGTCGCATAGTTTTTTCATTATTTCGGATATTGGTTGGGCGGCACAGTGGGATGAGGTAAAAAGAAGGAATAAGAAGAGTATGGGTTTCATTTTTGTTTTGAACTATGGTTAAGCTGTTTACACAATAAAAGGTATGGCATTTTTAATTCATTGCCTTTTTAATAAATCCAATATAGAAGGTCAATACAAACAATGCAAAATGAATAAATCCCCGAATGGTTAGAAACCCAGGTGATATGGTTGTATTCAAAAACGGAAGGGTAACATTGTAATAGGCAAAATACCAGCTCGCCCCTGCAGTTACAAAAAATGCTCCTGACAAGAACTTACAAGCTTCCTTCCAAACGGTTTCCCTATTCAAATGTCGTTTATTGAGATAAACCAAAAGTAATGCAAAATGTGAGGATTTGCAATAATATTACCAGGTAAATTTCGGTATATTTGGAGTTTTCGCCAACAACAATCGAGCTAGCCACCTATTTCCATAATAACACACAATGAATTTTACTAAAACCAACAACAATAAAACAGGTAAATACCACCTCATTCAAAAATGTATAACTTAGCCTCTCACATTCAATGCCTATGAAATTCAGAGGATCAATTAGTAAAGAGGATTATATACGGCTGGAAATGGGATTATATTATAACAAGCCTATTCCTATAATTATGCCCATAATGAGTGTAGGTGGATTGATAGTGGCTATGTATTATGTGAAGTCGGTAGAAAATTTTAATCACCTCTTTTTTATGGTGATTATGGTAACATGCGCCTATCTGTTTATGGTGCCGGGTATGCTTTATTCAAAGGCCAAGCAGGCTTATAATAGCATGATGATATTACACGAGGTGGTAGATTATGAAATTGGCCATGATGGAATTTATGCAGAGGGGCTTTCTTATGCTTCATCTTATACCTATGATAAATTCATAAAACTGGAAGAGGTGGGTAAATTTTTCCTTTTCTATTCCGATTCACTAAATAAGGTACTCATTCCCAAAGGTGGTTTAAGCCCCGATGAGGTAAAACAACTTAGGCATATCTTCCGTTTTATTGAGGTGATAAAAACTAAAAAGTTTTTGAAATAAATGATTCCTGCAAAAAGAAAAAAAATGCGGTCAGCACCGCTTTTTTCAGCGGTCAGACCGCAATTTTTGGCGAGGTTAGCCTGTAAAGAAACAAAATGTATTTATTTTACTTCACTTTATTCGCCTTGCCATAATCAAACACAATCTGACAAAAAGCCTTGATGCCGAGGTCAAAACCACTTTCATCGATATAAAAACTAGTAGTGTGGTGGCCGGGAGCTTTTTTAGGGTCCGCGCCTTTGGGCATTCCACCCAGGTAGAAAAAGAAAGATGGCGCCTTCAGTCCATAAAAGCTAAAATCTTCCGCACCTGTCACCCAGTTTCGCTCTTTTACATGATCCCTACCAGCCGCAGCCTGCAATGAGGGCAAAGTATTAGACACCAGTGTAGGCGTATTATATACAACCGGGCATGCAGGGTCTATATTAAACTCAACACTAGCCCCTGCCGATGCTGCAATCATCTCCACTGTGCGCTTCATTCGGGTATGGATGTCATGCTGCATGGCTGTGTCAAGGGTTCTTATAGTTCCGGTCATTATGCATTCATCAGGTATAATATTGTGCCTAACTCCGCTATTGATGGTAGCCACAGTAATCACCGCCGGAGCCTTGGTAATGTCTTCCTGACGGCTGATAATGGTTTGCAATCCGTTAATGATTTGTGCAGAAACTACGATAGGGTCTATCCCCTTCCATGCCTGGGAGCCATGTGCGCCCTTACCTTTTACTTTTATGGTAAACCAATCGCAGGCAGCCATAAACCCTCCTGCCTTGTACTCAATATTTCCGGCTTCAATATCGCTTTCTATATGCAGGCCAAAGGCGGCATCCACCTTAGGATCATCCATTACCCCGGCGTCCACCATACCAGATGCACCACCAGTTTCACCTTCAGGCACACCTTCTTCGGCAGGTTGAAAGAGAAATATGATGGTTCCCGGCACATCCTTCTTCATTTTGGTAAGTACCTCGGCAGTACCCATGAGCATTGCGGTATGGCTATCATGGCCACATGCATGCATTACGCCCACTTTTTTGCCATTATATTCTGATGCGGCTTTTGATGCAAAGGGTATGTCAACAGCCTCGGTAATGGGCAGCCCATCCATATCGGCGCGAAGCAATAATACAGGGCCGGGTTTGCCACCATGTAAAATACCGGTTACCCCTGTCGTGGCTATGCCTGTCTTCACCACAAGCCCCAGGCTTTTTAGATGGTCTGCCACAATCTTGCTGGTGCGCACCTCTCTGTTACCCAATTCGGGGTTTTGGTGAAAATCCCTGCGCCATTTCACCACTTGTGGCATTTCGGCTTTTACCAGGTTTTCATAATCCTTTGGCATATTTGATTGCCCCAGGCATACACTGCCGGCTAATAATAATATACCAACAACAATTGACTTTATCATAGAGCAAAATAAAAATTAGCACCAATTATTTAGCTACCTCAATCCTTACTTTTTTGTTCTTTATTTTTTCATTCTTAATCAATTGCAGCACACCACTCACTTTTACTTTTCGCACAGCTACAAACGAAAAGAAATCTTTTACCTCAATCAGGCCAATATCTTCCTTCTTCAATTCTCCTTTTTGACCCAGGAAACCCACTATATCAATCTTGTTTACCTTATCCTTTTTACCTGCGGCAATAAACAAGGTTGACCATTTTGGCTTTTCAGGTAACTCATAGGACTCTTCCAATATAATCTCTTCAATATCCTGGGCTACATAGCTTGGTAGCTCTTCCTCACCATGAAGGATAATGATGGCTGTTCCACTTGCATCCATACGCGCGGTTCGTCCATTGCGGTGTATAAAACTATCCTCGGTATGGGGCAAGTGGTAATGTATGATGTAACGTATATTAGGTATATCCAAGCCACGTGAAGCAAGATCGGTAGTCACCAATACATTCACTGTTCCATTTCTGAACTTGCATAAAGCACTATCGCGCTCCTGCTGCTCCATTGCACCATGATAAAATTCGTTCACAATGCCCTTTTGGGTGAGCAAGGTACTTGTGCGCTCCACTGCTTCCCTATGGTTGCAAAATACAATTGCTGACCTGTTGCCCAATGAACATATTAACTTAAACAGGGTATCTGACTTGTCTTTTTCATCTGATGCCACCCATTTTATTGCCAGTTGGTTATCATCCTCGGCTCCCTCTACAATAAAATTGAGCCTTGCAGGTTCGTTCAGGGTAATGAATTCCGGTATTTCTACGGTGTTAGTTGCAGATGTAAGTATCCTTTTTGAGAGAGCAGGTAAAGAAGTGATGATAAATTCCATCTCCTCATGAAATCCAAGCTCTAATGATTTGTCAAACTCATCGAGTACCAACGACTTTATTGAATTCTGGGTGATATTGCCCCTTCTTATATGGTCTGAAATACGACCGGGGGTACCCACCAACACAGCCGGAGGTTGCTTTAGATTATTTTCTTCAGTTTCGCGAAGATGCCCACCGTAGCAGGCAGTTATCTTCAACCCTGTACCCATTGACTTAAAAACCAATTCAATCTGTTGCGCCAACTCACGAGATGGCACTATTATCATGGCCTGGGTATTTTTGTTGGCAGGGTCTATGGTTTCAATTATTGGCAGCAGGTAAGCAAGCGTTTTACCACTACCCGTTGCTGATAATAATACAATATCGTCATGTTTTTTATTGGCCTCAATAGAGGCTATCTGCATATCATTAAGTGATTCAATCTTTAAGTTGGAAAGAATGTCTTTTATTGAATAATTACTTTTTTGCATTCGCAATGTGTTTATTGGCACTATATATTTGGCCTGAAAAATATAAAGGTACGTGTTTTTTAAGTCTGCCTTATCCACTACTACCCGAAATGGTGTTACCTAATAACAAAGGGCTTATTTTTGCGTTGATATTATATGAAGTACTTTGGTATTGCTTTGCTGGTATTTTTGGGATTTTATCTGGTTTCCTGTTCCAAAGGGAACGGGCATGGTATTAGTGGCACTATCAATGGCAAACCTGCAATAACCTTATATGGCACCAGCAATAAGGGCGCCGACTATTTCCTGCTAAGTACTGATAGCACCAGCAAGCAACTGGTATATAGTGGGATTACCTTCGATTATTATGCCCTACCCAACTCCAATGATATTGTTATTACCCTTTCTACCTCTCAATATTTAAGGGCAACACTTACTAAAACCGGCACCAAAACTGTCTTATACCTGGATACACTATTGGTAAATGTATTTGGTAGCAGGGAATACGATTCAGATTAATTCTACCGGTTCTATCATTTCTCATAATTAGGCGTATTGTAGCTGGCCAGGTTATTATAAATCCTATTGGATAAGAAGTACCCCATTGTTTTATGCCCATCATTATTCCAATGACCACCATAAGCACCACTGGCTTTGAAAAAGTAGGCGTCAATATTTGTACCCTTTATATTGTTGTCGTCAAAAGTATCACTAAGTGCAACATATTGAAAATTCTTGCGCTTCATAAATTCTATTATTGAAGGCGCATTATATGGTTTATTACGTACTATCCATATTACCTGACCCTGATTGTAATGATTAACTGTATCATATAATTTTTGTGTCAATAACGATATTGAATCATTACTGGTATAGCTTACATAACTCTGTTCTTTTTGAATACCCGCGAATTTACCAAAAGTCATTATTGGCATACCTGTTATTTTTATTCTGGCTACTGCACGATATAGCAACCTGAAATAGGCCGAACTTTCATAGTATTTCAAGATGGGATTGGCTGTCAATTTTTTGTGGATAGCATATTCGGGCGATTTTTTCCAGGTATAGGCCGGTGTCAGATTTTTTGATGAGTCTAATAAAAAGCATGTTGATGGATACCCATTACCATTACCAATATTGAATATATCGCGCCACTCAGTAAAATATAATACTATATCTGCATCATATTGCTTAGAAATATAGTCTATGAAATAGTAAGACGATGCCTGTATAGAGCAGTTCCCTCTTCCAAAATTCACAATTTCTACTTTCCTATTTAGCTTTTTACCCAGGATTTCTTCCATATAGCGGGCAAAATGATTATGGCTAAAAACATCTATCCCTTCTACAAACGAATCGCCCATGAGCAATATGCGGAGTACTTTTTTGTCATCCTTCCTTTTGGAATAATTCTCCCTGAAGCGGCCATCATAGTTGGTTTTGCCTACATAAAGCCCCTCTACTGCCTTATAGTAATCAATATTGGGCCTGTTAAGGCTGCCATATACAGGATTATAGTATTTAAGCGTAGGAGGGGTAATTCTGGTGGTTTTCAGAAAAAACTCAATCCCTAACGTTGTAATACCAAAGGTGACTATAAACAAAATCAGGTTTTTCATAATAATATTTTAAAACTGGAAATAAATGAATGGTGCAGGGATACCTACGGTATACATATACCAGATTACCGCTATCCAGATAGGAATTGCAATTCCATATCTAAGTGCAGGGCTAATGTCATTGAGAAACTCATGACTTTTCATTCTATTTTCCACAACATCTATTAATAATACTGCACCGGCATAGGTTACGGCAATTATTGCCAGGTCTTTGGTCATAGTGCTTGAAACACGGTTCACCAACATCCTGTCCAGATAGAACCAGGCTGTTTTAAAATCAGGCGAACGGAAAAACAACCATGCAAGTACCACAAAAAAGAAGGTACTTACAGAACTTATAAATGTGAGGAAACCAGATACCAGCTTATTGTTGATTACTACATTTTTGGTGCTGGTCATAACCCATTTATGCACTGCCAGGCCCACCCCATGCATACCACCCCACACAATAAAAGTCCAGTTGGCACCATGCCAGAAACCACCTATCAGCATGGTCAGCATCAGGTTGATATAAGTTCGGGCCTTGCTTATCCTGTTTCCATCAAGCCACCATATATAAACATATTCCCTAAGCCATTCGGATAACGAGATATGCCACCTACGCCAAAAATCCGTAATATTGGCCGATAGGTATGGTTGGTTAAAATTGTCAATCAGGTCTATACCAAATAACTTGGCACTACCCCTGGCTATATTACTATAACCCGAAAAGTCGGCATAAATCTGTATAGTAAACATAATAAGGGAAAAGAAAAGCTCGCTTGATGAATAGTAGGTAGGATCTGCAAAAATGTGGTTTACATATTTTGCAACAGTATCACCAATCAACACCTTCTGAAACATACCCACTGTTATCAGCGAAAAACCGGTCAGAAAATCTTTCTTTACAGGCTTTTCAAGGGTTGCTAATTGGGGTAAAATCAATTTAGCCTTTACTATTGGCCCCGAAACCATATGAGGGAATACGCCTACAAACAAACAATAATCGAGTGTATCTTTAGTAGGTAATAGCTTTTCTCTATAGATATCAAATGTGTAGGAAAGGCTTTGGAAAGTATAAAACGAGATTCCCACAGGCAGCAATACATGTATATGCAGAAAGTCGAGCTTATGCCCAAAAGCCAGTTGAAAACTATCAATAAAGAAGTTGAAATACTTAAAGAAACAAAGAATGAGCAGATTGATAAACAAACTAAATAGTAACCAGAATTTGCCCGCACGAATTGCGAGCTCGAGGACGATACATGGCACTCTCACAATCAGAATTAGCTCAGTTTACAGACAACGGTTATTTAATATTCCCAGGTCTGTTAGATGCGGTGGCCCGGGAACCCTACCTCCAGGTTTTTAAAGAGTTGGTTGAGAGAGCCTCTGCCATGGAGAAGCCTTCCGAGCACTTTTCGCTTGCGCCAGATGCCGCCGGAAACCCCATTCCCGGGCTTTTGCACAAAGTACAGGGAGTTTGTGTGGCGGATGACAGGGTCCTGGGACTTGCAAAGCTCCCGCAGATTCTCTCCCGGGTAGAATCACTCATCGGCCCGAATATAGACATGTTCGGGTCCAAATTCTTCCCTATGCACACGGCAGGGGCAACCTCTACTGGCTGGCATCAGGATAACCACTACTTCGGCACAAACTCGGGCCGTGTGGTTAGCTGTGCCATCTATCTGGAGCCCACAGATACCGAAAATGGCTGCCTTATGGTGCTACCCGGCAGCCACAAAACCGGAGAGTTGGTGGAACATGCTTCCGGTAGCGGGATACTTGCGCATGGGCAGTGGGCCGCAGTAGACGAAACCCGGGCGGTGGATGTTGTGTGCCCGGCCGGCACCGTTGTGCTATTCTCTGCCAATTTGCTGCATGGCGCGCGCGCAAATAGCTCTGGCCGAAGCAGTTTCAGAACTGCCTGGCACTACATTCCGGGAGACCTGGGTCTCGAGATGTTTCCAAGAGGTGGTTACAAAGATCGACATATTGTGCTTGGCAGCTGACTTAGGCAACTGAGAGGACCAACGATGCGCAACCCGATATCCGCTACACGGCGTGAAGTAATTTCCGCATCCCTTGGTATTGCAGCGGTGCTGCCTGCCGATGCAGAAAACGCTAACAGCCATAGACCGGTTCTTACACCTGCCGATAAGTTTGTAGATGTTTCACGTGGAGCCCCCATTCCGCACAGCCTGCGCGGTGAGAAGCAGGCAGATGCAGGGCTTACCCCACAAACCTGGCAGTTGGAGATTCTGGGTGAAGGAACAACAAAGGTAGCCATTCCTCTTACCAGGGCCTCCGGCAACGCCCTTGACTACCGGGCATTGCTGGCACTTGGCGATGCAGGGCATGTAACATTTATCAAGGTGATGCAGTGCCTGAACATTGAGGAACCGCTGGGCCAGGGCTTGTGGGAAGGAGTTCCACTGCGCACTGTACTTGGCCTGGTTGGCCAGTGCAGTAACGTTCGGCGCGTTTACTACAGTGGGTTTCATAACAACGAAGCCTCCCAACTGTTTCAATCTTCTCTTAGCCTCACCGATGCCCTCGAAAGCCCACCTGGTTGCCCACCAGCCTGCCTTGTGTACCGCCTGAATGGTCAGCCTCTTCCACCCGAGCGTGGGGGCCCGGTTCGCATGGTTATCCCATGGGCTCACGGGTTCAAATCCATCAAATGGCTCAACAAAATCACGCTCACGAACGAGTTTCGGGCAAATGATACCTACGCAGATGCCAACAACGATCCGGAATCTCACCTTAAAACGGCGGCCTATCTAAACGATATTCCAGAGAAGGTAACGGTAGGAAGCGAGCTCACGCTCAGAGGTGTGGTTGTATGCGGGCTATCCGGCCTGGCGAGGGTGGAATGCTGGCTGCGCCCAAGTACCACCAGGCAAGCCCCGGTTACACCACAGAGCAGCGAATGGCAGCATGCAAATTGGCGAACTGCCACAATTCAGCCAGCACCAACGCACTGGAATAGTGAACTGCCGCCTGGTACCGATGTGAGCGCAGTGTACGGATTCAGGAAGAGCAAAAGAAGCCCCACCATTTGGCCAATGCCCTACACTATGGCCTCCTGGAGTTTCCACATTGGCAAGATACCGCCGGGAACCTATGAAATTCGGGCCAGAGCAGTAGATCTTAATGGATTTGCCCAGCCAGAACCAAGGCCAGACAGGCAAACCGGACTCAATCCTGTACAGGTTGCCAGGTTTGTGGTTGTTACTTGATTGGCAACTCTCAGCTCTTTGCTGTTACCTCTTGCCATATTCGATGTCTGTTAATGCATCAAACCTATGAGTTACAGATTCACACACTTTCACAGGCTGCTGTTTATTGCCGTCGGAATCGCTTTGGCCCCTGCCGCCGCGGTGGCTGCACCACCTGCTCCTGTGGCGGATTCTTCTGCACGCCAGTTTGAAAGAGATGTGCGCCCAGTACTGCTTGCCAGTTGCACTGGCTGCCATGGCAAGCAGAGC
>CAIWHI010000968.1 GCA_903912435.1 uncultured Bacteroidota bacterium
AGGATATTGAGCTTATTAAAAATGATGAAACCCAAACCCTCAATTATAGAGATAGCATAGGCATTATCCTCAATCAGTTCAAATCTAGTGGTATTGATTTAGCATTACATAAAAGGTATAATAATGAAACTGCTTATATCAATAAATACCGCCAGGAACTGAAGGTAAAAAATGCCAAAGAAAAGGCTGAGAAGATTAAAATCACTAACGAAAAATTCGATAAAATATTAGAAAAATACAAGGCCAAATACACCCGAAATAACAAACAAAAACTAGACAATGCTCTTGCCTGGAATATTGCTTTTGCGTGCATAGGTATTGTATTGGTTACCGCAGTTTTTGTATATACTGAAGATAATCCTATCACCTACATATCATTGGCTGTCATTGCATTATCGGGCTTAATTTCAAGTAGAATAGGGAATAATATTGGAGCCAGGATAACACGTGCTTCTGATGAGAAGAGCACAATTGGTGGAATTATTGGCTTATATGTTGGTATGTTATTAGCCTACCATTTCAGCTACATGATACCGGTTGAAAAGGCAATTGAAACTTTTGGCTTGTATAACTCTATACCTATGTCAATACTATATCTTGCATCATTAGTGTTATTGGGAGTATTTGGCAGCCGAGCCTATTTCTTGCACAAAAAGCATTTTAAAGAAATTAATGCCATTAAATTGAAACCAGAAGAACAGGCGGCACTTGACCAAAACATGATAGATATTGATAAATATTTCAAAGAAAAAGAAGTATTCGAAACCTATAAAGAAACAGTGCGTATCATTACACTAGATGATGTGATGTTTGATAAGGAATTTTCAAAAGGTGGTAAAGCTGCTTAGTTTTGGTGTTAATCTTAATTTTGTGGTTGATTAATTAACTCGAAATCCAAGAATTTATTATCATAAAATGATGATTACCAATACATCATGTAGTTCAACTACAAAAAAAGAGAGCACTAATTACTATAAATGAATAACAAAAATTAAGGCAAAATAAATAGTAAAGCAAATGGCCGTAATTTGTAAACAATGCAACCAGCCCAACCGGGATATCGCAAAATATTGTAAATATTGTGGGAGTGAGGTGATAAGTAATAATCCGGCTGCCGCCCTTACCGGCGACCTGGACGAACTGGTGGGTTTGCATGAATTAAAAGACGAAATAAATACCAAGATTACTGTCGCAAAGCGCATGCAGCAAAGTGGCAGGCAACTGGATAAGAAAACACTACATACAATACTGATAGGCAAAACAGGTACTGCGAAATCGAAAGTGGCGGAATTGCTTGCCCGAATGTATTTCAAAAACGGAATAATTGCCAAGCCTGATTCTAAAACTGTAAATGCTGTTGATTTTGGCACTTTTTCTAAAGACCTACCTGCCAATTTAAGTGCTGCTAAGGGCGGAATAGTGTTTATTGATGAGGTACATAAATTGGTACCTGCCGAATACATACCAGGCCAAACTACTCAGATTGACAAGCTCTATGTAGAAATGGATAAGACCAATGGTGACCCCATCATTATCCTAGCTTCCCGGCCCGAAGGTTTTAAGGAATATCTGGAGAAAAACCCTGAGGTTAAAAATCGCTTCAATCTTATCTTCAACCTCACTGACCTTACAGCAGATGAGATGTATGATATTGCCATGAGCCAGTTTCAGAAACAAAATTTCTCATTGGCTCAAGATGCAGCTACCAAATTGAAAAAGGTTTTTAAACACCTTGTGAAACAAAAGGATGCAAGCTTTGGAAACGGGCATACAGTAAACCGCATAGTAAAGGAGGTAATTGAAGATCACTTTGTAAATCCACAGTTCGATAAATTTCCAAATACTATTATAGTAGATGATATTAAGGGCGAGGTAACTGAGGAGAAAACAACAGAGCAAATATTCCAGGAATTAGACCAGTTCATAGGCATGGATGATGTAAAGGGATACATCAAAAACATGATTGAACGAATAGAAATTGCGAAAATGGATGCCGAAAAAACCAAAAAGAAATTCCTTTTTGGTGAACATCTGGTTCTTACCGGCAATCCCGGAACAGGTAAAACCTCGCTTGCCCGAAAACTAGGTGAAATATTCGCATCTATTGGCCTACTTTCACGTGGCCATGTAGTAGAGGTTGACCGTAGTAAAATGGTGGGCCAATATGTAGGTGAAACCTCAAAACTGGTTCAAAAAATATGTGATGATGCCCAGGGGGGTATCTTGTTTATAGATGAAGCTTATACCTTAAAACAACACGATAACGATAATTTCGGGCAGGAAGCAATTGATACCCTGCTGAAAAGAATGGAGGACGATAGGGGCAAAATGATGGTAGTAGCCGCTGGCTATGGCAAAGAAATGCAAACCTTCATTAATGCCAATCCCGGACTAAAATCACGGTTTAAGGAAGAAAACGTTTTCGACCTTAAGGATTATAACCCCGAAGAGTTATTCCAAATATTTGAAGTATTTGCTGGCAATGATAAATTCTTTATTGTAGATGATGCCAAGGTAAAATTGAAGAAAACCCTTACCGCAATTTACGATAAGCGCGATAAGAACTTTGGCAATGGCCGCGATGTAAGGAACTTGTTCGAACGTTGCTTATCATTCAGGGCCACACGACTTAACAATGGATTTATCTATGACATGAACCTTTATGCTGACGACATCCCTGGTTCGGGCGATGGGGCACCGGTTGTTATGATAGAAGAAGCATTGATGGACCTCAATAACCTGATAGGTCTAAAATCTGTGAAGGACGAAATTACCAAACTAATTGACTACCTGGAGATTGAAAAAATAAGGGTACGTGAGGGTAATAAGAAAACTGCACTCAATATCCACTTTATATTCAAGGGCAATCCGGGAACTGGTAAAACAACCGTAGCAAGGATTTTGGCAAACATATTTAAGGCTATGGGGCTACTTACAAAGGGGCAGTTGGTAGAGACTGACCGTAAAGACCTTGTTGCCGAATATGTGGGCCAAACTGCCAACAAAGCCAATAAGGTAATAGAAAGTGCCTTAGGTGGTGTGCTCTTTATTGATGAAGCCTATACCCTTTCATCTGGAGGGGCTAGCGATTTCGGGAAGGAAGCGATTGACACCCTGCTTAAACGCATGGAAGACGATAGGGGCAAAATCATAGTTATTGCCGCAGGCTATAATAATGACATGGACAAATTCCTTGCTACAAATCCCGGACTTACCTCACGTTTCACCAAGCATATCACTTTCGACGATTATACACCTGAGGAAATGACGGCAATATTCAAAGCACTGGTTAGGTCTAAGGGTATGAAGCAGGAAGACCAGCTTGATGAGCATATCCTGGCCGTATTTGCTAACATATTTGCAAAACGAGATAAGAACTTTGCCAATGGCCGCACTGTGCGCAACCTGTTTGAGAGTGTATTACAAAACCAGGCCATGCGCATTTCAGCCGAACATAAACGCGGTGTAGACATTACTAATAGCATTCACATTATTACAAAAGAAGACTTCAAATAACGAAAATGATTTGTGCCTGGTGCAAAAGCGACATAGATAACGATAGTTACCACTGCGACCAATGCGGTAAGGAACAATATATTTGTTCGGCTTGTGGAAAGCCCGGCAAGGGAAAGAGTTGTGTAGATGATGGTAGCCCTTTATTTTCTCCAAAACAAAAAGCCAATGGAGGTGGGGCTGCTCCAGTTTCTGCCACACAGAATATTTCATTGTTTGGGCAGCCCGGCAATGCAGTGGCTCCAGTTCAGCCACCAGTTACAGCTACACCTATACCACCCGTAAATCCATCACCTATACCACAATCCCCTTTACCACAATCCCCTTTACCACAGCAACCGCCACCGGTAATAATGCAACCCAATTCACTGCCATTTATGAAATCGCAAGTGAATGTAACACCACAGCCAAATAATGCCCAACCCGGTTTGAAATTGATTAATAAACACCTGAATGTAGATATAGACATAAAAGATGGGGCAATTATAGGGCGTAGTACGGGGGATTATGTGGCCATATTCAGCCAGTTTTCCCAAATATCTTCCAGGCACATGCAGTTTACATTTGATAAATTGTACGGATGGAGTGTAACCGACCTTGGCTCTACAAATGGAGTGGCCCTAAATACCCAACCCAACTGGCAGCAAGTAGCCAAACTTAGCCCTAATGTGCCCGTACCTATAAGGGATAATGGCTTTATATTACTAGCGAACATTGAATTCCAGTTAAAAATAATACCTGCTCAAACCACTACTGCCGGCACTGTAAGACTATGACACTTGACATCAACGCCATTTGCCATATAGGCAATATAAGACAAAAGAATGAAGACATGATTATTGTAGGCAATCGCTTATTGCGAGAGGCTTCTTTATCATGCACGCTCAATCCTGCACCTGGTGAATTGCCCCTATTGATAGCCATAGCAGATGGCATGGGTGGTCATAAAGGCGGTGCTATAGCCAGTGAAATTGTGGTAACAGATATGTATCAGGCAATAAGTACCCTACCTTCAGGCCTCAATATTAATGACCTAAGACTATTAATGAAGGAAAAAATTGCCGCCATTCACAGCAGGCTGAACAGTGAAGGTGCCAATGACAGTGAAAAAACAGGAATGGGCTCTACTTTTACAGGCCTTCTGTTTTACGATCAAAGTGTATACCTCATCAATATTGGCGATAGCCGGATATATAGGTTCAGGGATGGTATATTGTCACAATTTTCAAGAGACCATTCCCTAAGCGCTATGACCAATGACCCCAATGCACCC
>CAIWHI010000969.1 GCA_903912435.1 uncultured Bacteroidota bacterium
ACCTGTTCGTCGGTCAATTCAGCATACATAGGCAATGATACACAATGACTAGCCAGGTATTCCGAATTAGGGAAGTCGCCCACTTTATAACCCAAATCTGAATAAGCCTTTTGCAAATGGCACGGAACAGGGTAGTGGAAGGCTGCAACAATATTATTATCACCCAGGTGTTTTACAAATGCATCCTTATCATCTGTAGTTACCACAAACAAATGGTAAATACCATCTGACCATGTATCTTTAGCCTGCATCTTTATTTTTGGATTCACTATTTCATTCTGGTATCTGGCTGCAATAGTCCTGCGGCGATTATTCCAACCTTCAAGGTATTTTAACTTAATAGTAAGTGATGCCCCTTCCAGGCCACCCATTCTGTAGTTATAACCTATTTCATCATGATAATACCTTACTGTGCAACCGTGGTTTCTCAGAGATCTAAGGTGCTCAGAATATTTGTCGTTGTTGGTTGTAATACCTCCTGCTTCTCCACATGCACCCAGGTTTTTACCGGGGTAGAAGCTATAGCAAGCCATCTCGCCAAATACGCCTACAGTTGTTCCATTGTATCGTGCCCCTTGTGCCTGTGCCGCATCCTCCACCAGAAACAGGTTATGCTTATCTGCTATGGCCTTTACAGCATTAATATCAAAAGGCTGACCATACAGGTGAACCCCTATTATGGCTTTGGTTTTAGGGGTGATAGCCGCCTCTATTTTAGTAGGGTCTATTTCCCAGTTGCTGGCATCGCAATCTACAAATACAGGTGTTGCACCAGCATGAGAAACTCCCCATGCAGTGGCAATAAAAGTATTAGCAGGTATAATCACTTCATCTCCAGGGCCTATTCCTAGTGCCAGCATAGCCAGGTGTAATGCAATAGTACCATTGCTCACTCCTATAGCATGCTTTGCTCCAATATATGGCGCAAAACCATTTTCGAATTCGGCCACAAATGGTCCACCTGAAAATGCTGTAGCATCATATACTTTTTCAAATGCCGCAAATATTTCTTGTTTCAATTGCTGATGCTGTCCATTAAGGTCCAGGCATGGAATTTTATTGATCACTGTTCTTAGTTTATTAATTAGTTATTTGTTTTCTTCATAATTCGTGCCGGATTTCCCGCCACTATTGTATTGGCAGGTACATCTTTAGTCACTACCGATCCTGCACCCACCAAAGCGTTCTCACCAATGGTGATGCCACAAAGTATAGTAGCATTACTACCTATAGATGCACCTTTTTTAATAAATGTTTCTATCATGGTCCAGTCAGCATCAGTTTGTGGGGAACCATTAGGATTTGTTGCCCTTGGGAAAAGGTCGTTAGTGAACATCACCCCATGACCTATAAACACATTATCTTCAATATGCACACCCTCGCAAATAAATGTATGACTCGATATTTTACAGTTCTTGCCAATACTGGCCCCTTTTTGTATTTCTACAAATGCCCCTACTTTCGAGTTATCGTCAATACTGCAACCGTAGGCATTCACAAAATTGAAAATACGCACGTTTTCGCCAATAAGCACATTATTCAGACTTTGCTTTTCATTATTGATTGTTACCTTCTCCATATTTATTATAAGATTACTTCTTTCCCTTTATTGGTTATTGATTGTTGCGATGCTTCAAGTATCCTTACCACCTCCATACCCAGTTTGCTATTGGCCATTGGTTCTTTTTTATTCAAGATGGATTCAGCAAAATCTTTTGCTACACCATATAATGCTTCTGTGGAGGCAAGTTTGGGTATATAAACATCTCCTGTACGGTAGTCTACCATTATGCGGTTCTTATCCTCATCCAGTTTGTGGTTGTAGCCGGTATCATAAATCCTTACTTTTTCTGATGGTTCGAGGTCGTTGTATACAATCATTTTGTTATCACCACCTATAAGGGTCTGCCTTATTTTCACAGGTGATGTCCATGAACAATTAAAATGAGCTATAAAATCAGTCTCATAATTAAGGGTCATATAGGCTATATTCTCTATTCCATTGAAAGTGTGCGAAATACCTGTGGCATTAATACTATAGGGTTTAGTATCGTAGAGATAGGTAAGTATAGATATATCGTGTGGTGCCAGATCCCATAATACATTAATATCGGGTTGAAACAAGCCCAGATTAATACGCGATGAATCAAAATAGTGCATATTACCAATAATGCCCCCATCTATGAGCTCTTTCATTTTTTGAACCGCACTCGTATACAAAAATGTATGGTCTACCATTAAGGTAAGTCCTTTTTGCTCTGCTATATTGATTAACTCAATACAATGGGCCACAGAATCAGCCATTGGTTTCTCTAGCAACACATGCTTACCCTGGGTAAGGGCCTTTTTAGCTAGTTCATAATGCGTGAATACCGGTGTAGCTATTACTACAGCATCTATTTCAGCATTGTTAATTAACTCCTCAGCCGTGGTGCAGGTAAGCACATTAGGGTAATTCTTCTTAATCAGGTTCAGCCTTTCAGTTCTCGAATCGGCTACCATATATACAGTTGCATTGTTCTGGATGGAGAAATTACGTACCAGGTTAGGTCCCCAATACCCCAAACCAATAATCCCTACTTTGATCATAAAATAGACTGGTTAAATCTGTTTTTCCTGGTTTTTACTCACAAATCAGGAAGCAGAATTATATTGAAATTTAAATTTGTCGCAAGATAAGAGAAATCATAAGCACCAGCAAAACTGGCTAAATCTTAATTTAAAATGCATAACTGGTTTTGGGTATTTGTTGCCTTGTGTATTGGTAATTTTGAAATGCGAATTAGTCGTTGTTGGTCAGCATATTTTATTGGAAGAATTGATTTCTAGTGCCTTTAGTATATATTTGTCTGGTTCATTTTACAATGAACCAGACAAATGAATAAAA
>CAIWHI010000970.1 GCA_903912435.1 uncultured Bacteroidota bacterium
AATCCACATTTTGGCGCCATTCAGTATTACATGGTCACCGGCATCGGTAAAGTGGGTAGTCATTCCGGCAGGGTTTGAACCATGGTTAGGTTCTGTAAGACCAAAACAGCCCATTAATTCGCCTGTAGCCAGTTTTGGCAGGTATTTATGTTTTTGCTCCTCACTGCCGAATTTTAATATCGGGAACATGACTAATGAACCTTGAACAGATGCTGTAGAACGTACACCTGAGTCACAACGCTCCAGTTCCTGCATCATGATGCCATAAGAAATGTAGTCGAGGCCGGGGCCACCGTATTCTTCAGGTACAAATGGGCCAAAACAACCTAATTCGCCAAGGCCCTTAATGATTTGGGTAGGGAATTGTGCCCTTTGTGCGTAATCCTCTATGATTGGGGAAATTTCCTTTTTAACGTAAGCCCTAACTGTATCACGTATTAACTTATGCTCATCAGTCAGCAATTCATCCACCAGGTAGTAATCGGGGTGCTGATAAAGATCTTTTTCCATGTTTTGTTAAAGTTGCTATGAAATTATGTCGCAAAGGTAGCAAATTTGGCGTATTGGAATAATTTTGTGGCGGAATTAAAACCTTCAGGAGTGCTATTAAAGCCTATATAAGGGTATCGAAAATAATCATATTGGCTGTAATACAGCATAGGATAGGGTTTCGGTAAATCATTATATAAAATTAACTGACTATTAACTAATTTAGGAAAATTTGGAATAGATTTTGAAGGTAATTATTTAGGAAATTAATGGGGAGGAGTATTGTTAAGAATAGGACTCCCGTGATAGTTAAAATAGTAAAAAAAGGAGATTATTTATGAGGCAGTTAAAGATTGCCACCCAGATTACGAACCGCGATTCACAAGCTGTTGAGAAGTACCTTCAGGAGATTAGTAAGATATCTATGATATCTCCGGAAGAAGAAACAGTACTCGCCCAGAAAATACATATGGGTGACCAGCGTGCGCTGGAAAAATTAGTGAAGTCGAATCTGCGTTTCGTAGTTTCTGTGGCCAAACAATACCAACACCAGGGCTTATCGCTCAGTGACCTTATTAATGAAGGCAATCTAGGATTGATTAAAGCTGCACAACGCTTTGACGAAACCAAGGGCTTCAAATTTATTTCGTATGCCGTATGGTGGATCAGGCAGTCAATTCTTCAGGCTTTAGCCGAGCAGGGTCGTCTTGTCCGCCTGCCACAAAATAAAATAGGCACTTACAATAAAGCCAATAAGGCATTTATTGCGTTTGAACAGGAGAATGAGCGCGAGCCATCAACTGAAGAACTTGCTGATATCCTGGATATGAGCGAAACAGAAGTTACCAATATCTTCACCAGCAATACCCGCCATACCAGTCTGGATGCACCTGTGCATGAAGCTGAAGATGTAGCCATGGGTGACCTGCTGGAAGGTAGCAGTGACACTGATGATGATGTAATGAAGGATTCATTGCGCAATGAAATCAGGCGTATACTTAAGTCATTAAGCATACGTGAAGCTGAAATTCTGGCTGCATATTTCGGACTGGAAGGCGATGCTGGTGCAACTATTGAAGAAATAGGGGAGAAGTATGACCTTACAAAGGAGCGTATCCGCCAGATCAAGGAAAGGGCTATTAAGCGCTTGCAGAAAGCAAGGTATAGCAATGCACTAAAAGTATATTTGGGTTAAGACTCATTTTGTATCATGATATTGAGGGGTGGCTTAGGCCACCCCTCAATTATTTTGTGGAAAATAATTCTCAATTATAGAAAGCATGACTACCTGGAGACCTCACTCCGGCCCTCTGCCATTGAC
>CAIWHI010000971.1 GCA_903912435.1 uncultured Bacteroidota bacterium
AGACCAACTACACGACAAATTCACAAAAGAGGGTTTTGATTTTACCCCTAAGGGTCATAACCCTGCAAAAATCAACAATGATTCAAAAAGGGGTAGGGGTACGGATAATATTCCAGTAGTGGGAATTGTAGAAAGAAATGGTGATGTAGTAGCGCAGGTAATGAAAAAACTTACCTACGAAAACCTTAAAAACATGGTAACGAAATACGTTGATGAAGATAACAGCGTATTAATTACCGATAATTACAAGGGCTATAATTCAATGAAAAAAATCATTAACCATGTGATTATTGACCACAAGGAACTATACAGTTATAAGGGATTAAACAGTAACAGTATTGAAAGTTTTTGGGCAATAATAGAACGTGGTATAATGGGTCAATATCATTCCGTTAGTCCTAGGATGTTACCTAACTACATTGCAGAATTTGTATATAAATACAATAACCGTAAGGATAATGAATTTATGTTCCATGAACTGCTATCTAAAGCCCTTCAACCAATTAGTTTATAGTTCCGTTGTGATTTATACCCAATTTCAAGCATCTTATATCAATGGGCAGTTTTATTGAAGTAAATGATACCTTACTAATCACTACTGAGCAGGGATTCCCATCTGCAATCCTAAATTTGGAAAGGCATTTATTGGATCCAATTGGTATTGATAAGGTGGAGGGTAGGGTATTCCAATTTGCACATAAGGGTGGGGCTAGGTTGTTTCATCTGGAGCCTGTGAGGGTGTTTCTGGTGCATAAGGTAGGGGGTAAATGGCTGCATTGGGGAAAAGCAGTAATTATATCCCAAACCATTTCGCAGGTAAATGACGCTGATGGGTATTGGATTGTAGGTGAGTGGGAAACCAACGGGCTGTATAAGATTATTGAAATTTATGAGTCAGATTACCAGAAATTGGTTACAAAAAGGGAATCGCCCAGGGGGTGTAGTTATTGGGATTAACAAGAAATGAATATATATAGTCGGGCAATATAATGTATATTGAATAAATTGCTTTCGTAATTTGAAAACCACACCCAAAATGTTGTAATTTGGCAACGCTATTTCACAAACCATGATTTCTTTCACACAGGAAAAGTTACTTAAGGCACTCAAGCATTTCTTCGGCTACGATGAGTTTAAGCATTCACAGCAAGTAGTCATTGAAAGTGTATTATCTGGCCGAGACACTATGGCTATTATGCCCACCGGTGGGGGCAAGAGTATTTGCTTTCAGTTGCCTGCCCTGTTGCTCGATGGGCTTACCCTCGTGGTTTCTCCACTTATAGCATTGATGAAGGACCAGGTAGATGCACTTGTGGCTAATGGTATTGATGCTGCATTCCTCAATAGCTCCCAAACACCTGATGAGCAAAGACGGATTTTCAGGGAAGCTGAATTGGGTAAGATTAAATTGCTCTATGTGGCTCCTGAACGCATACCCAAAGACAGTGAGGCATTTTTTGAATTCATGCTAAAGCTAAATCCTTCCCTTTTTGCAATAGATGAGGCACATTGTATCTCATCGTGGGGGCACGATTTCAGGCCTGAGTACCTGAAACTGGCAGCATTCAAAACCAATTTTCCTCATATACCTGTAATAGCACTTACAGCAAGTGCCGATAAGATAACACAGAATGATATTGTAGCCCGACTGGCATTGGTGAATCCCAATATCTTTATTTCCAGTTTCAACAGACCTAATATTTATTACTATGTACAACCCAAAAGGGATGCCTTTGGGAAAATAGTCAACTATATCAATAAGCATAAGGATAATTCGGGTATTGTATATGCCCTGTCGCGGGTATCTACCGAGAATATAGCCCGCAAGCTCAATGAAGCAGGGATTAAGGCTGCCTTCTATCATGCAGGTATGGATTCGGCATCGCGCAGCAGGGTGCAGGATGCTTTTTTGAGAGATGAATATAAGGTAATAGTGGCAACCATAGCTTTTGGTATGGGTATAGATAAATCGAATGTGCGATTTGTAATCCACCACGATTTGTCTAAAAACATTGAGGGCTATTATCAGGAGACGGGTAGGGCAGGCCGTGATGGGCTGCGCAGTGATGCCTTGCTTTTTTATTCCATAGCTGATGTAATGAAGCTAAGGAATTTCGCCATTGTGGATGATAATCCCGAACAGACTGCCATATCTATGAATAAGCTGCATAAAATGCAGAATTATTGCGAACATGAGGGATGCCGCAGGCAATACCTGATGAATTACTTTGGTGAAAATTTTCCAGGATATTGTGGTAGTTGCGACTATTGCCTCACCTCACTTGAGGAAAGGGATGCTACAGTAGATGCCCAAAAATTGCTATCGGCTGTGGTAAGAACTGGTGAGCGGCATACAGCCACCTATATTATCAACTTCATAAGAGGCTCCGACAGTGAAAAAATTAATCCTGCCCATAAGGAGTTAAGAACTTATGGCATAGGCAAGGATTTGAAAAGGGAAGAATGGCAATGGATAGTGCAACAATTGGTGGTTAATGATTTGATTGTTAAATCAGCCGACCCTTATAATATTTTGAGCCTTAACGAGCGTAGCTGGAAATTGTTAAAAGGTGAAACCCAGTTCAGAATAATAATGAAGAAGGAGCGCATGCCTGATGAAAGTAGCGATGATGGTGGTACCGACGTGGGACTGATGAATAAACTCAAGGACCTAAGATTGGCTATTGCGAAGCAGGAAAATGTACCAGCCTATGTTATTTTAGGTGATAATACACTGGAGGAACTGGCTGTGTACCTGCCCCTTACTTTTGAGGACCTAAAGCAAATAAGTGGATTTGGTGAGTTTAAAATAGGAAAGTATGGTTCTTATTTTATCACAGTGCTTAAAAAGTATGTAGAGGAAAATAACCTTACTACCCGAATGGCTGATAAGGAACCCAAAAAGGTTAAGCGGGAGAAAACGATAAAATCTGATAAAAGCAGCACGCAGGAACAGTCGTATACTATGTATAAACGTGGTATGAGTATAGCTGAGATAGCCGCCGAAAGAGAAATAGCACCATCAACTGTAGAGGGGCATCTGGCAGCATATATACCTACAGGCGAAATAGATATTGTAGATTTTATTCCTTTTCTAAAATTGGAAAGGATTATTACTGCCATCAAATCAACGGGGCAACTCACGGCTTCAAAGCCTGTAAAAGATATTTTAGGCGATGATTATTCTTATGGCGAAATAAGAATGGCTCTTGAATACTATAGGGCAAAAGGAGATATTACTGAGTTTAAATAGGCCTATTATTTCTATTTCATGTTTAAATCTTATTTCCTGCCCAGGCAGGGAGTTAATGGTTATTTTGATAAGTTCTCACAATTTAACCATGGGTTAATAGTTTTTAAGCCTGAAAAAAATAGTATTTGTAATAAGTGAAATTCTTTTAGGAAATGGGTTACATTTATCAAATAGAAGTATTTGGAGTCTTGTATTTTGATCCATTTACAGCCTATTTGTATTGGTATTATATATAATTTGCCTAATAATCATCAAATAAACTAAAAACGAAATGAAAAAACTTTTTACCCTTATTATTGGCCTCAGCGCACTCCAGGCTAGTGCCCAGATGGATAGTTGCAATGTATTTATCCAGGGTAATTATGTAGAAGTAGGTATATCACCTACTGGCAGTTATGGTACAAGTGTGCAAGCACCGGGTACTTACCATGTTCATGGTGCCTATTCAGGTAGTTATTATAATCCATGTGCAGGTGCGGGTTTGGGTATGCGATTGGGCTTTGTAGCCGACCCTGATATGGATGGCTGGGCAGTGGGTACACCAGCCTATATGGGCGATTATTTCCTTCCAGGTTCTCCGTTTGAAGGTTGGGAAATCCAGGTGGATACCAACCGCAGCCAGCAATTTAATACTACCATGAGTGGGTTTTCAGGTTCAGTGACCGGTTCTAATATATCTTATTCTGCCAGTGGTGGTACTATCAGTTCTACCTGGCAAGGGTATTTTGATAGTTTGGAGATAACACAGGTAACCTCAATTGATACCGGTGCCCTGTTTTTCAAAATGAGCGTTACATTAACCAACCTATCAGTATTGGGAGTTAATAATGTCTACTATTTCAGGTCACTAGATCCTGATAATGACCAATCATGGACGGGTGGTAGCTTTGTTACCAATAATACAGTAGCTCACCAGGGGCCTGATACTACCTTGGTTACAGCCACAGGATTAACTGGTGCAATGACTATGCTATCTTTAGGTACTATGGATACTAATGCCAGGTGTTTAATCTATGATAGATGGCCATTAGTTGATACGGTGGATTTAAGTACACTTTATAGTGGTACATACCCTGCCACATACGCTACAGGTGCCACCTATAATGGTGATGAAGCAATTGGATTAGTTTACAAAATTCCACACCTGGCTACAGTAGATAGTGCATCAGATAGTGTTTACCGTACTACATCTACCTACAGGCGTCACCCGGCCAATTCTATTACCTTAAATTTCTTCTATGCTTTTGGCCCCAGGGGGCTTGATTCTGCATTAAGCACATTCACCAGCGCAACAGGCGCAGGTAGCCTTAAAGTAAAGAATGTGAATGCCGGATCAGAAGTTAAGGTTTACCCTAACCCTACTAACGATAAAATCAATGTATCAGGTTTACTAGCAGATGATAAAGTAGCGGTATTAGATATGATGGGTAATGAATTTGTGCTTGATACCAATGTTTCAGGAACTAATAACCAGTTTTCATTAAGTATGTTGGCCAAAGGAAATTACCTGATGGTTGTAAAAGATGCAGGTGGTAATATTAGGTCAAGGGTAAAGATTCAAAAACAATAATCGAATTTATTTAATAGTTTTAAACAGTAAAAGAGTTTCGTAAATCTCAAAACACACACAAAAAATGAAAAAATTATTTACACT
>CAIWHI010000972.1 GCA_903912435.1 uncultured Bacteroidota bacterium
AGTTTGTAATTTTTCAACTAAAGTGTATCCTGGGTGATAACAGAGGACATCTATGGCTCTATTATCTATGATATCAATTGATGCTGTTTCAATCGCTTTATTATAAGCCCAGGAGCTTATTGTTATCGGCTCGTTTGGTGTAATATTATCAAACCCTGCTTCAAGTAAAATCCCTTCTTTGATGCCGTCGACTTGTTCAGCTTTACTCTGATAGTGTAATCTAATACCGCCGCTACGATAGTAATCTGTTTCGTCAAACAAATAATCACGTTCAACAGAAATAATGCCGTCCATGTTGATAGTCCCAGCTAACCAATCATAAAAGTTCTTTCTTGCCTCAACATTTTTTGGATTTGTGTTCTTTGGATTTTGATTGATGCCAAATTTAGCAGGTGGTTTGATGTGTATATCTATATCCTCAGAGAACCGATTTATGATTTGGAATCCTTTTGATAAAGAAGTTCCTCCTTTTAATTCAAAGTCTAAACCCAATCTTTTCAAGCCATACAATACATGCATGATCCAATAATCCTTTTCAATCAATGCAACCTGTATTCCCATCTCATCTGCAAGTATTTGCAACAAGGCCGAGAAATCTATATGCTTGTGTAAGTAGTCAGCCATAGTGGCAAGATTTGATTTAATGCATTAGTTGTGCAAGCAATCTTTTAGCTTTAGCATTTCCATAATCTGAAACAGATTGTTTCAGTTTCTTTTCGTCCAAGGTATTAGCTTTGGATAGTACATTTTTCATTACCTCGCCTTGATCCTCTGCTAATTTCTCAAGATTATTTACAAGGTCAACCAACAAAAATTCTTGAGTTAATTTAGTAGGAAAGTGATGCTTTATTTGAAAATCAAAATTCCTATTTCCCAGTTTAAATTGACCATGACGTTTGTGATTATAAACAACCCTTTTATTGTACAGCTGAGTGGTACCTACACCCAAACCGTTATAAGCATTTAGTGAGGTAAGAAGAAAACGATCATCTTTAAGGAAACTCCTGACAAGAACTTCTTCGTCTGGTGGCGTTTGTCCGAATGTTGTTTCTTTAGGAAAATAATACACTCCTTGTGATAGCTTTTTTAACGTGCCGTCTTCCAAAAGCAAATGAAGATGCCTGTCAACCGACTTAGACCATTTAGCTAAATCGGTTCGGCGATATACATTGCCTATTATTAAGTGGCTTTTTAATTCCGCTAGCTTGTCCATTTTAAAATTGCTTTATTTGCAAAGATAGAATGATTAAGCTAAAATGTATGTTTTTTCATTTAAATTTCATGCAAATCCAGACAATGCATACGTTATTTAACATATCTCCTTATGTTTCACAGAATATCAAGCCGATTTTGTGGTCGTTTAATGGAACAATTAAATTGAGGCAAGCGATTATAGAATCGGAGTATATACCTGGATAGCAATCAATTTAATAACACTAAAAAAAGTAAGTACCTCATGGCGGCATTTACCGGGGGGCAGGAAATATTGCTTGATACATCCTATAATTTACCCGATAGCATGATCCATTTATTACAACTTACATCAGATGATAACGGCAATATAGCTACAATTTATGCAGAATATCTTGGTAATATTAGCAGGATAGCCACTGATACCATTATTATGTATTTCCATGGCACAAAAGATAATATGGATTATTACTGGAACAGGGCAGAACTACTTGCCAATGTAGGCAGTAAGAACCGTTTTGGAGTAATGACCATAGATTACAGAGGTTATGGAATGAGCCAGGGTACACCAACAGAGAGTGGTATGTATGCTGATGCTGAAGCTGCTTTACAATGGCTGCATGATAAGGGGCTTACTGGCGACCGTCTCGTAATATATGGTTTTAGTCTTGGTTGTGCCCCTGCTACATACCGAGCGGCCAATCATAATGTATTGGCACCAGCTAAACTTATATTGGAAAACCCTTTTGCTGCAGCAGAAGTAATGGTACAGGATGCTACCGTTTTGGCTTTTCCATCCAGCTATTTTACTAATCTTAAAGTTGATAATGCTCAGGAAATCAAAAAGGTGCAGCAACCTTTTATGTGGATAAATGGCATTGACGATCCCTTCTTAAATATTAATACTAATGGACAGGTAGTATTCAACAATTATAAGGGTAGCTATGGTGAGGCACACAAAATTCCCGGTGGAACCCATACAAACGTACCCATGGTATGGGGATACGAAAATTATAAATCTGCGATTGCTGCATTTATAATGCACAAATAAAAATGATTATCTAAAATGCCAGTTAAGTGCATGCTTATCATCTTTAATATTATAGAAGATGATAAGCATGTATACTTTAAGAGGTATCACTGTCTACTTTTAGCTGGACCAGAAAAATATTCATTACTAATCAATTGGAGCTAAAATATATAACAGAGATTTATATGTAACCTAATTGTATTTATTTATATGATCATCAGTCATCTATCTCTAATGCCTGTTGGATTTTTAGGATTTTAAACATTGTTATACAATATATGATTGTCATATCCCTAATTATAGTCAAAGCTTGCATAGGTTATTCTAATACCTTACATCCATTACCAACCCAACTTCATAATGCTATATAACTGCAAGATGAATAACACACACCTATAAAACGAAAAATTTATGCAGTTTGTTGAGTATTTTGCGCTTGGAAGCATTTTTGTATTTGTATTGTACGCATGTAAACTGCTTACAAATTTCAATGGTAATGTTTTATTGAGCAGATTGCTGGCTTTTTCAATTCTTGCAAGGGCATTTCAAAATTTGTTTGGGATATTTATTATAAATAATAGCATAACACATAATATGCTATTGGCTAATATTTTACCAATAATAACCTTTTCAATAGCGCCAGTTACCTATATATATGTAAGGAGTTTTGTAAATGATGAGACTAAGTTAAGGAAATCTGATTTGTTTCATCTCATTCCGATTTTCTTGTTAATTCTAAATATGCTCCCATCTTATGGTATTTCTGCAGAAGCATGGACTATGAGTACCCAGCAAGTGCTAAAAAGCCGGATTGGTGGTGCTAAATCCTATTTTTTATTACCTGTACAATATGTTTTTCTCATTCGGAACCTTATTTCCTTTATATATCTTAGTGTAGCATGGTGGGTTATTTATAAATCTGTGCCCAAAAAACTTAAATTAATTAATAAAGATAAAAATGGATGGCTATTTCTTTATCTGGGAATCTCTACTGCACTGGCAATTATTTCCGTTCTGATTGCCATTTTGTTTTTTAAAACAGAAAAGAGCCTTATATCTATAATGAAAAGCTATTATATTTTGCCTGTTGCTATGTTACTTAATTACATCTACATATCTTATATTATTAATTCCCCATCAGTTTTGTATGGAAATCTTTTGTCGAAATCCAATCTGCCATTGGCACAATCAGTTATAGTTGAATTGTCAGTTGGTAATAGTATTGTTAAGGAATGTGAAATACCTAATGCGCCACTTTTGCCTGCAAACATGGTAGATATTTATTTCAAATCCCTCAATGAGTCTATTGTTATTAATCAACTTTTCCTTAACCCCGAATTAACTATTAATGATTTGGCGGAGGTCGTAAGTATGCCTGTTCATCATATTTCCTACATCCTGAACCAATGCAAGAATAAGAATTTTCGGGAGTATATTAATGAATACAGGATTAACTGCTTTATAGAAAACTATCATTCTTCTTCATCTAATCTCACAATTGAGGCCATGGCATTGGAAAGTGGCTTTAAAAGCAGGGCTACATTTCACAGGGCATTTAAGCTCCAAACCGGCCAAACCACAGCAGGATATTTTAATTCCCGGCAATAGGAGTCGGATTGCAACAAATTGAAGCCGCAATTTGTATCATTTTATAAAATGAGACAAAGATGAGGCTACAATTTTTTTAGGATATTCCTTTCCTGTGTAGTTTTGTTGAAATAATAGTAGAAACAAATAGGATTTTGTTTTTCTCTTTTCATATCATATGATTCAAATCAGTAGTTAAGGTTTTTATAATCACTATAGGTTTGTATTAGATAAAATATTATTAGTTAATAAGTGGCTAATTAATAAGGAATAAAGAATTTACATTTTGTCTATTTGTTTTGTTAAATGGTTAACTAAAGGTTTATTCAGTCAATAGCATGCCAATGTCTATTAAATATATAATTATGAAGTACTTTATTCTTGTTTCCTTTTTGTTATTATCCCAATTCGCATTGGCAAAACTTCCAGAGTCGGATAGCCATTTAGCCAAAATAGCATTAAAAAATGATTCAGGTATACAAAAAGAGATTATAAAACAGATGGTTATACCTGGCCTAAATATATATTTTATAAGCCCTGCCTTATCCTTTATCGAAAATGATGGCCAGGTTATAGACCAAAATAAAAAGTTACGTCATTATATTCCATTCAAAATCTATGCTGACAATGGCCAGGGTGTATTTATAGGAATTGGAAAATTAGAATATCAATTTAGTAAACTGATTATTCCTTATACTGGTAGCAGGGCTAATTCAACAGAAAATATGCAATCTCCATCTCAAACCTATGATATGTATCGTATGGGTGTGGAGCTTATTGGTGCAAATACCAACGCAGTTTTTATTAAAGAGCCACAAGAAAGCTATTTCGAGCGGTGCATTACTACTCAAACTTTAGGAAGTTTACTTTGTGCCAATTCGTATAAGAAAGATGAATTATCTGGAATTTACCAAATGTGTGTCCCAAATGAACATGGGCAGCTTTATTTATACTTAGTAGATATTTAATATATAATTATTAAGTGTAATGTATTATTGTAATTCGAGAGATATTTGGTTGTTATATAATAATTTGCGCTCCAACACTAAATTAAAGTAATATTATGTACGCTCATTCATAATCAATTGAATAAGAATTGATTAGGATAAGTTCGTATTCTCAGTAAATATTTTATGCTCCTAATTATAGGGGTTTTATTATGAAATTAATTTTAAACATTTGCAATATTATTGTTGATATTCTGCTTCTTTGTTCTCACAAAATACTTTTGTCATTCTTTTTTATTGAATGCTGATTGTACTCATTATTTTGGCAAAAAAATTCTAATCTTAAAGACGCCACAGTAAGAACAGATTAAAAAAGACTATGATGTACTCCTAATAAGGCCATCCATAATTAGCATGGTTCTGTTTGTGTTTCATATTTCACTCTAGTTTGTTGACAAGGATTTGATACATTAAGGTGTTAATATATCAAATTAAATACAACTAGGTAGCTTCATAGGTATTACGCTAAATTTTGCCGGTTTATTCCATTTTGAGAAGAAATAGCTCTCCTTTTTCGCTTTAATGATTAATCTTCCTGAAATAGCAAATATATAGTATGAAATATTTTAAAAAAAATAA
>CAIWHI010000973.1 GCA_903912435.1 uncultured Bacteroidota bacterium
ATAATATCGAAGTCAATTTGATTAGAACATTTCCATGCGGAATAGTCAATATTCTCAATGTCTACAGGAACCATTGAACTTTCCCATATCCTGGTAATAACATGGTATGAAGATAATTCTATAATCCGCTCACCAAGCAGGAGCAGAGAATTAATTAGCGACTCAATTGCTGAGGTGGGCTTTTCTGTCATATCTTACTTGTAAAATTCCTGTCTGAATAATGGGTTTTGGGAAAGGCTACAGGAGAAGTAGGTTGTGATTAGCAAATATAATATTTTCAATATTCTTTTAAGTATTTCTTTTTGGTGAATGCAAATGGGTAATGGTAAATACAGTGGTAGCAATTAACATCCAAGTTTGAATAATGCTATCATCCTTTGACATGCCCTTTCTCAAAAATAGTAAATGATAAAATATTACCGGGTAAAATTCCTGTTAATTCTAAAGTTGAAAATAACAGTTATTTCAGCCCAAATATTTGCACAATATTCTTCACTATTCGCTCAGCAGTATGGCCATCCCAAAGTGGGGGTATTTCGCCTCGTTTCCAATCGCCAACAAATAATTTCCTGAATGCGGGTGCTATATTGCGCGGGTCGGTGCCTAAAAGTTCGTTGGTGCCGAGGGTGCAGGTTTCTGGTCTTTCGGTGGTGTCGCGTAGGGTCATGCAGGGTATGCCCATTACAGTTGCTTCTTCGGTGATTCCACCTGAGTCGGTTATTACAGCTTTAGCATGTTTTACCATGTAGTTAAACTCCAGGTAACTCAATGGCTCAATCAGGTGCAGGTTTGGTGCTATGATACCTGTTGTTGTCAATATTTTTGCAGTACGCGGGTGAACAGGAAATATAACAGGTAGGTTATTTGATGAATTAATTATTTCCTGCACTAGTTCTTTTAGCTTACCTGCATCATCTACATTGGCTGGACGGTGAAGGGTCATGATTATGTAGGCTTTGTCGTGCAATTGATAATTGTCCCAGAATGCCGGCTGAATGAAATGAGGCATTTGTTTGTAAAGGGTATCAATCATGGTGTTGCCCACAAAGAAAATCTTGCTTTGGTCCACACCCGATTTTATCAGGTTATTATTGGCTACCTGCGATGTGGTGAAAAAGTAATCTGTAATACTATCTGTAACCAGTCGGTTTATTTCTTCCGGCATAGTCCAGTCACCCGATCGGATGCCGCCTTCCACATGGGCTACCTTGATATTATTTGTTTTTTTTGCTGCGATACTACATGCCATGGTTGAGGTAACATCGCCCACCACTATACACAAATCACATGGTTCTTTCATCAGCAAGGCTTCATAACCCAGCATAATCTTACCTGTCTGTTCGGCCTGTGTACCCGAACCTACCTCCAGGTTTACATTTGGCGCAGGTATATTTATCTGGGTGAAGAAATCTCCGCTCATCTTTTTGTCGTAATGCTGACCGGTATGCACCAGTCTGTAACTGATATCAGTACCTGCCTTACGCTGGTTCTCTATGGCTTCTATAATTGGTGCTATCTTAATAAAATTGGGCCTTGCGCCAGCTATTACGTCTATTAGCATTTTTTTTTAAGTCAAAAGTTAAAAGTCAAAAGTTAAAACATATAAAGTTGATAATAAAAGTCAAAATTCAAAAGTATAAAGTAGATGGTAGAAGGTATAAAGACGTATTTTGGGAATGCCTTTGAGTATTTCTATTTCTCTGCCTTTAAACTTTAGTCTACCAATGGTTAACTAAATATTCACCCACTCTTTTTTTACCAGGCTTTCTATTGCTGCAAAGCTGGCGAGGGTGGTATTTACTATTTCGTCTATTGGAATCAGTGATGCACCGCCTGTTTTAACCCTATCTACCAATAATTTGAATTGGGCTGCATGGCCTTTGTCAACATTGGTTTTGAGCTTTGTGAAACCTTTTACACCATAGCCTTCGGTTAGCCTGAAGTTATCGGTACTAATGGTTTTTTCCTGAGCATACACCTCAATACGCTCTTTACTATAAGACTTAGAGCCATTGGCGAAATAATTGATTACACCTGTACTTCCATTTTCGTATTGCAACAGTATAGATGCATTGTCTGAATTAACCTGTGGGTTCACACCCATAGCATTCATGCATACCGACTTAATTTTGCTACCAGTAAGGAAGGTTATCAAATCCATATAATGGCATGCTTCACCTACTATGCGGCCACCACCAACCTTCATGTCATGCACCCAAACATTTGCAGGAATATTGCCGGCATTCATGGTTGCTATTACATTCATGGGTACATTACCTACCAATTGTTTCACCTTTTGCATATGTGGCGAGAACCTGCGGTTGAATCCCACAGTTAGCGTTTTGCTACCATCATATACTTCCAGTATCCTGTTTAGGTCTTCTTTATTGAGGGCTAGTGGTTTTTCTACAAATACGTGCTTACCGGCCTTCAGGCTTTCCACCACCATATTGGCATGCTCGTTGTGGCGGGTGGTAATTATGATCAGGTCAATTGAGCCATCTGTAAGCATACTTTTATAATCAGTAGTGCTTTTGCCTATATTGTACTTTTTTGCCAATGAAGTACCTGTTACCCCTGCTGCACTAGCTATAGAGTAAAGCGGTGCTTTAATCTCACCAAGTACAGGTAGCATTGTCATACTGGTGAAATTGCCGGCACCTATAATACCAATCCCACCTTTACCCGCACTGAAACTCCCGTCAACAACTTTAATGGTATCGGCGGGGTTGCTATCTTCGGGATATTCTATAATTGAGGCTATGGAATGCTGGTTACTGATATTAGAGTATATCTTCGCAAATTCGGCTAGCTTTATTCGCTCTGTTATTAGAGATGCCACATCCAGTTTGCCTGTAGATATGGTTTGAAGAATTGATTTGAAATTTCTTTGTTCAGTCCACCTTACAAAAGGGAGAGGGTAGTCTATACCGCCTTTTTCATAGGTGTCGTCATACCTACCTGGGCCATACGAACAGGATACCTGGAAGGTCAGTTCTTTTTCATAGAAATCGGCCCGGCTAATATTTAGCCCTATAACCCCTACCAAAATAATACGCCCCCTTTTGCGGCTCATTTTAGCTGCCTGGGCTATTATTTCGTCGGTTTTTGCTGATGCGGTAATAATTATACCATCTGCACCAATATTATCGGTGGCATCATTAACGTATTTTACTACGTCAACCCCTTCTCTTGGGTTAATCCCTATGATGCCCTTCTTATTGGCAATGGCTATTTTGTTGGGGTCAAGGTCTATGCCAATTACCCGGCAACCATTGGCAACCAGAAGTTCGGCGGTGATCAAACCAATTAGACCCATACCCACTACTACTATTGTTTCACCAAGTTGTGGATTGCATAAACGTAGTCCCTGAAGACCTATAGAACCTATAACAGTAAATGCGGCTTCCTCATCAGTTACATTATCTGGGATATGTGCAACCAGATTTTTGGGGATACATACAAATTCGGCATGTTGGCCATTTGATGCTACACGGTCGCCAATTGAGAAATCACTAACACCTTCACCCACAACTATTACCTTACCTACATTGCAATAACCAAGAGGTAAGGGTTGGCCTAATTTATTGAAAACGGCCTGTAGAGTAGGTTTTAGCCCATCAGTCTTTATTTTGGCAAGCACCTGTTTCACCCTGTCTGGCTGCTGCATGGCTTTTTGAACCAAGTTTGCCTTCCCGAATTCAACAAGCATGCGCTCGGTGCCTATAGATACCAGGGTTCTTGTGGTTTTAATTAGTACGCAACCTCGTTTTACAACAGGGGCCGGAACATCTTCCAATATTGTTTCTCCTGTTTTGAATGACTGGATTATTTGTTTCAATGCCTTTGTGGATTTTTATTGGTAAGGTGCATAGAATAGCTTATTTATTTGCCCTTGCCAGAATGGCAAAGATAATTATTATACACTTCATTTATGATGCTCATTATGCTTGGGATAAGGGCTTTGTTAGTAATTCTGTGAACAATCTTTGGCTCAAAAGTATATTGTGTTTCATGTCTATGTTTTGGCTTGTGAACCAAAACTAATAAGTAATTTTGCAGGTCAATCTTCCCTTTAAATTTTCAAATGGCTCAACAATCTGGTAACCGCAGGCATGGCAAGCAAACAGTAATGAATGATTTACATCTTAAAAAAAGCCTCGGCCAGCATTTTTTGCACGATGAGCAGATGTGTAAAAAAATTGTCCAACACCTATACCACAAACCCGGAATGCGTTTGTTGGAAGTTGGTCCGGGTGGGGGAGCGATAACGAAATACATTATCGGGCTGCAGGAAATAGACTATAAGGCAATAGAAATTGATAACGAAAAAGTAATTTACCTCCAAAAGACTTACCCTGTACTCCAGGATAAGATATTGCTCCAGGATATACTATTATCGGAAGCTCCATTTAAGGAACCTTTCAGTGTTATAGGGAATTTTCCTTATAATATTTCTTCTCCCATTTTATTCAAGGTGCTGGAGTGGGAGCCAAATGTGGAAGAAGTGATAGGTATGTTTCAAAAGGAAGTAGCCCTTCGTGTGGCGTCTGGTCCTGGTTCGAAGGTATATGGTATATTAAGTGTATTGATGCAGGCGTTCTTTAAGGTGGAGTATTTATTTGATGTTAGTGAAAAATGTTTCACACCACCACCCAAGGTGGTAAGTGGTGTATTGAGGTTTACCAACCTTAATAATCCTTTTGCCATCAATGACAAGCGCAGATTTATTATATTGGTGAAAGCAGCTTTCAACCAGCGAAGGAAAACATTGAGGAATGCGCTAAAAAGCACCTTGCCACCTGAAGCCATGAGCGATGTGCTAATGGATAAACGTGCAGAACAATTGTCGGTAGCAGATTTTGTGAACTTATATAAGAAGTACTGTCATGAAAAATTATAGAGGTAAGGTGCTTATTGCGGCTCCTGTGCATGAGGTATTGACTAATGGCCTTATGGGGCTGGGTTATGAATGTATCCTAAAGGAAAAAATAAATCAGGAGGCAGCTTATACTTTGATAGAAGATTGTGTGGGGGTAATTACCTCTACTCGCCTTAAATTGGATAAAGGGCTTTTGGACTCAGCACCTAAGCTTATGTGGATAGGTAGGATGGGCTCGGGAATGGAGGTGATAGACCTTGAATATGCTGCTGAAAAAGGGGTGGTTTGTTTTGGTAGTCCTGAAGGAAATTGCAATGCTGTAGGCGAGCATGCCCTGGGTATGCTACTTGATTTAGTAAGGCGGATTTCATGGAGCAGGGATGAACTAATAGAAGGGATATGGAGGAGAGAGGAGAACAGGGGAGTGGAGCTGGAAGGTAAAACTGTAGGTATAATTGGTTATGGGCATACCGGGTCTTCGTTTGCAAAAAAGCTTATGGGATTTGATGTGAAGATTCTGGCATACGATAAATACCATCCTGAAAATATCCCGCCTCATCTAATTCGATGCGAGGACCTGACTGAAATTTATGAGGAGGCAGATATTGTAAGTTTTCATGTGCCACATCAAATTGATACCCTGCATTATTTCAACACTGAATTTATTGCTGAAATGAAAAAGCCTTTTATTTTTATTAATACTTCCAGAGGCACAGTTGCAGATACCCATGCTTTGCAGTTAGGAATTGAGACAGGGAAGATAATTGGCATATGTATGGATGTATTTGAAGAGGAGCCAATTATTGCCGGAGGGAAAATAAAAAGTGACATTATAAAGGAATTAATTATGTTGCCCAATGTGGTCTTTACACCGCATATTGCAGGGTATACATTTGAGGCCTTGTATAAAATGAGTTATACTTTACTCAAAAAACATAAAGAATTGATTTTTTAGCTCAATAGTAGAGGTGGAAATGTTTAAAAAATAGATGTATAAGGTGAAGTCAATAAATATTAATGGACTTTATAGTCCTTAAATATAGGCCATTTCTATTCTGAAAAAAAATATGTTAAGAAATACCCAAGATTTGTTGCTCAATATTCGTCTATATAGTAGAGGGCTTTTTTAAAAGGACAAAGAAATCACATTTATTTGAAAACTATGTGGAGCAATTTTGGAAAATAATATTGTAAAGCGTGGATTTTTAACAGATTTTTTTACCTTTACGGCTCATTTGCTAATAATTTATTAATACTGGATATGACACGTACATTACGTTATCTGCTTTTATTTATTTTTACAGGGCTTTCCGGGTCCGTTTTCGCGCAGGAAATTGCCGGCCGGATAATTGATGAAACCAAACTAGGAATCATTAACGCCACAGTACAGGCCTTTCAGGGTGGTATCCTTAAGGGTGGAAATGTGACTGACTATGACGGTAATTATTTCATTAAACCGCTGGAGTCTGGTACGTATGATGTGTTGATTACCTATATTGGCTATGACTCTATCTGGGTTAAAGGTGTACCTGTTAGTCCAGATGGAACAACAAAGATCAACAGGGAAATGAAGAAACCCTCAACCGGTATATTACTGAAGGTTGCCACTGTAACTGCCTACAAAAATCCTGTTATTAGCGATAACCCTGGTAAAACAGCATTTTCTACTGCAGATATAGCCAAATTACCAACAACCAACGTAAATGATATCGCTTCTCAGGCTGCCAATACTTATCAGGCACAGAGGGGTGGTGGTTTAAGTTTAGGTGGTGCCCGTCAGGAAGGTACGGTTTACATCATTGATGGTGTGGTAGTTCGTGGATCTGCGCAGGTATCTCAGGGAGGTATCGATAATATGGAAGTTATCAGTTCTGGTATTCCTGCAAATTATGGTGATGTAATGGGAGGTATTGTAAATATTACTACCCGTAGTGTTGCCCAGAAATTTAATGGTTCTGTACGTTTGCAACATTCAATAGACGGTTATAACAATAACCTTGCTAACTTTTCAATTTCCGGACCTCTTTATAAAAAGACGATTACCACAGCAGATGGTATAAAGGTGAAGAAGCCAGTACTTGGTTACGCTTTAAGTGCTGACTATTATGAAGACCATGACAGGTATCCAACATTCGACCCTCAGTATACAGCTAAAGGTGATGTATTGAAAAATATGCAAAAAAATCCATTGAAGATTGTTTCTGATAATACAGGTAATCCTGTTTTTAATAATGCATCAACATACATTACATTTAATGATTTGGAAAAGGTAAAAGCACCTGCTCACAATGTTACAAAAGAAGCAAGGGTAAATGGAAAAGTGGTTTACCAGTTGGCCGATAATGTAAGTATCACTGCTGGTGGTGCTTTAAGTTATACCTCTGCTGACCAATATAATCGTGGTTTAGGAATTTTTGCACCAGAAACTATTCCGGTACTCAATACTGTTTCAGGTCGTGGATATTTAAGGTTTACTCAGAAATTTGGTAAATCAACTGATACCGGACGCAGCATTGTATCAAATGCCTACTACAAGATTCAGGTAGATTATCAAAAAAATTATAACTGGATAGAAGATACTCGATTTGGTAAAAACATTTTTGACTATGGGTATGTTGGTAAATTCTACGAAAAGAGATCACCGTTTTTTAATACTTCTATAGACTCTGCATCTAAAAAGGTTGCGGTTATTTTAAGCGGTTCAAGTACCAGTGATTTTTTTGATAAGAGCAATGGGGTAACATTTGTTCGCTCAGAAATGAATCCAAACCTTGCTAATTATACTACACAGTTGTATAATTATTTAGGTACTACCTCAGTTCCTAGCCTATTGTATCTTGAAGCTAGAAACGGTATTGCAAATGGTGACCAACCAAAATATACTTATGGTATCTTTAATAGCCCAGGTACTACCCAAACAGGTTACTCATTTGTAAATGATGACCAATATGGCTTGTCTCTTGATGCGTCATTTGATCTTATGTTAGGCAAAACAAGACATGCTATTGAGTTCGGTCTTTATTACCAACAAAGGGTCGAAAGGTCTTATAGCTTATATGGCAATCCAGGATCTGGTACTAATTCATTATGGCAGTTGATGCGCCAGGAAGTAAGTAGTTTTGATAACTCAAATCTTACACTTGATAAACAACACCCAATATTCAGGGTAAATGGTAAATCATTTACACTTGATGATGTGAAAAATGGTAAAGTTATTCCTGGCCCAAGCGACACAATTGTTTATAATTATAAGAATACCGGTAATACTCCATTTGACCAGGCATTAAGGAAGAAATTGGGCTATGCAAGCAATAGGAGTATCAATGTTGACTCACTTGATCCTAATACATTTAGTATTGGTATGTTCTCTGCCGATGAATTATTAAATAGTGGTAATTCATTTGTAGGTTATCAAGGTTATACTTATACTGGTGGCGTTCAGACCGGAACAGTAAATTTCAATGATTTCTGGACAGCTAAAGATGCTAATGGTAATAATACTCGTCCACTAGCTGCTTTCAGCCCTAACTACACTGCAGGATATATACTTGATAAATTCTCTTTCAAGGATATCAGTTTTAATATTGGTGTACGTATTGACCGCTATACAGCAAATACAAAAGTGTTAATTGATCCATTCTCCCTAATTGGTGAAAAAACGGTAAATGAGGTTACCGGTACTCACAATATACTTAACGGTGGTGCACATCCTGGAAATATTTCTGGTGGCGACGTGGTATATGTGGATAATAATAGTTCTTCTAATCCGAATATTATTGGCTACCGTAGCGGTACAAACTGGTATGATCCATTCGGAAATTACATCAGTGACCCTGCTACTCTTAAAAAGTATTCAGGAGGACAGGCTCCTCAGCCATATTTGGTGAATAATACAACAATTACAGATTCTAATTTTAATCCTAATTTGTCATTTACAGATTATACACCACAGGTTAATATTATGCCTCGTGTTCAGTTCTCTTTCCCAATATCAGATTATGCAAAGTTCTATGCGCACTATGATATTTATACAATGCGTCCTACTAGTGGTAATAATGCAAATCCTGAAACATACTATTACCTACAGCAGAATGCACAGGGTACAATAGCCAACCCTAACCTTAAACCACAGAAAACATTTGACTATGAAGTTGGTTTCCAGCAAAAACTTAATGATAGGTCATCATTAACTATCTCTGCATCTTACAAAGAGAGAAAAGATATGATTACCGTTGTTCCTTACCTATATGCATACCCAACTACTTATTATTCGTATGGTAACAGGGATTTCTCTTCAACAAAAGGAACTTCACTGATATATGATTTACGTGCTACTAACCACCTTGCAATGAATATTACCTATACTTTGCAATTTGCTGAAGGCTCTGGTTCATCACCTGATGCAGGAAGTGGAGGTTTAACACGTGGTTTGTTAGGTAGTCTTGTAGAAGCAGGTTTGCCTTACCTACGTTATGTTTCTGCTCAAAATAATGATTCACGTCATTCAATTTCAGCAAGTATAGATTACAGGTATTTAGATGGTGAAGGACCAATGGTAGGCAATAAGCTGATCTTCCAGAATTGTGGTTTACATATTATAGGTAAAGCAAGAAGTGGAGAGCCATATACAAGGTATACTGATGCATCATACAACACTGTTATTGGTGGTGTAAATGGTTCACGTTTACCATGGCATTATGGTGCTGATTTGCGCTTGGATAAAGATTTTGCAGTTGATTTTGGTAGATTACATAAAAAAGGTCCGGATGGCGTTAAGGCAAAACATCCAAGATACATTAAAGCGATCTTCCAGGTTAATAACTTACTACAAACACGCGATATACTTGGAGTTTATGGATTTACCGGCAAACCAGACGATAAAGGCTATTTGACTTCATCTTATGGACAGGCTGCTATACCAGCACAGACAAATCCACAATCATTTATTGACCTTACCAAGATTGCAGAAAATACTCCAGGCCATTTAAACTACGCCAGGACTATAAGTTTAGCACTTGAATTCAATTTTTAATTCTCTTAATCAATATAACTTCATAGGTTATGATGTTCACAAATAAAATACGATACGCAGGCGCCTTAACTATCCTTAGTGTTTTGGGTATCGCCACTCAGTTAAGTGCAAGGGAAAACATAGTTAACTCGCATCGCACAAGTGAGTTAAAAGCAACAGCTACGGGTTGCTTACCAGCTAAGGCCGAATTGGACATGGATATCAATAATATCCGTGCCCACTACATGACCGGAGGGGATATGTGGTGGAATAGGGGTATAGGCGTTGCCGCTTATGAAATTCCTATTAATTCGGGTAAAAGTTCACAATTTGCCGCTTCATGCTGGATTGGGGGATATGATGCCCAGGGCCAATTGAAAGTAGCAGGTCAAACCTACCGCCAAAGTGGTAATGATTATTGGCCTGGTGCACTTGATGATAATGGAAAAATTACACAGGATTTATGTTCCGGTTGGGATAAGTTCTGGAAAGTAGATAAGTCAACTATCAATTCTTTCATCCAGTTATTCAAAGCGGGTGTTACTCCAAGCGGAACTTTATACCAGTCGATTAATGAATGGCCTGCTGTAGGTAACAGTAATGTTATGGCTGCAAACGGATCTTCAAGATTAACATTAGATGGTAAGCATACTTATGCTCCATTTGTGGACTTGAATGGTGATGGACTTTATGAGCCGGAGAAGGGAGAATATCCGGATATATCAGGTGATGAGCTATTATGGTGGGTATTTAATGATGCCGGTAACGTAAAACAGATGTCAATTACAGCTTCAATTGGTATTGAGGTTCAGACTTCGGTTTTTGCTTATGCCACCCAGGACTTCCTGAATAACTCTACTTTCTGTAATTATAGGGTTATTAATCGTGGTGCATTAACTATTGATAGTACCTATATAGCCGTATGGGATGATGCTGACCTTGGATATTACTACGATGACTTTATTGGTTGCGATACTTCAAGAGGTTTAGGTATTGAGTATAATGGTACTAATGATGATGGTGGTAGTGCAGGTCATCCGGTAAATAGTTATGGACCAAATCCTCCACAAACAGGTCTTGACTTCTTCCAGGGACCAATACGTGCAGTAACCCGCCCAGGTATGAGCGATACAATTCAGCGTCTGGGTATGACCAACTTCACTTATTATAATAATGATTTCAGTATCATTGGTAATCCTTTTAACGGTATTGAAATGTACAACTACATGACAGGTTCAATTCGTACAGGCCAACGTTTTGCTGATGATTATGGTGGACCATTCGTACCTAGTAAAGGATATGGCAGTGGTCCGGTTTCAAATTTCGTTTTCTGGGGTGATCCTGGTGTTAGTGGTGATTGGTCGGAGTGTGCATGTGGTAATCTTCCGGGCGATAGAAGGTTTATCTTCTCCTCAGGACCATTCAAATTATTACCTGGTGCCACAAATGATATTACATTTGGTTGTATATGGGCTCCGCAGCCTGCAGGTGGTTGTCCTCAAACAAATTTCAAGGTAATCAAAAGTATAGATGATCAGGCACAGGCTTTATTCGATAATCACTTCAAAACTGTAGAAGGTCCTCAAGCACCAAGGTTGGTAGTTAGGGAGTTGGATAGGAGATTGATTTTCTATATGATCAATGATTATGGAAGCAATAACTATGCTGAAAATTATGGACGTACTGATGGTACTTATATTGACTCAATACAATATCACCAGGCAGTTATTAAAGCATTAGGCCAGAAGAATAAAGATTCATTGTATAAGTTCCAGGGTTACAGGGTATTCCAGTTAGCAAATAGCCAGGTGAATTCTTCTCAGATATTCGATCAGACTACCGGTGAAGTTGATAATAGCGTAGCCCATGAAGTATTCCAATGTGATATCAGGGATAGTGTGAAAATGATTGTTAATTATACAAAGAACCTTGCTATAAGTGATTCAACAACAGTTGCACAAATAAAAGTGAATGGTAGGGATAGTGGAATTATTCATAGTTTTCAATTATCCAGTGATGCGTTTGCATCAGGATCTGATAAACGTTTTATTAACTATCATAATTATTATTTCGTAGCTATCGCATATGCTTATAACAACTTTGCAAGTTTTGATCCAAGACATGCCGACAATACACAGGATGCACCTTATATAGGAAGTTCGCATGGTGCTGGTGGAGTTGATATTAAAGCTATAGCAGCATTACCAAACCCTGCAAATCTGGATATGGGTACGGTACTAAATGCAGATTATGGATCAGGAGTTGCAATTACCAGGATGGAAGGTGTAGGTAATGGTGGTAATTTTGTTCAGTTGGATGATGCTTCAGAAGCTACAATTTTGGCTAATGGCTCAATAGATAAGGCCGTTTACAAATTAGGACAGGGGCCTGTAGATGTTAAGGTAATTGATCCGGTAAAAGTGAAAGCTACAAACTGGACACTACAAATACTTGGACCTACAACATCAGCTGCTGCAGGTATTTCTACAGCAGGCACATGGAAATTAACAAATTCTGAAGGAGATGTAATTTATAGTGAAAAGACATTAGGACTTTATCCGGTAGCTAATGAGCAGATCATTGAAAAGTATGGTTTGTCGGTATCAATAAATCAGGTACAGGCTCCGGGTGCCAACACAAGCCTTGGTAATGGCTATGTTAGTTCTGACATTACTTTCGATGATCCTACTAAACCTTGGTTATGGGGTGTTCAGGATCTGGCAGATAGTAGTATGGGTAACTGGTTAAGGGCAGGTAGTACCAACCATTATGTAAGTCCAAAAGATTCTACAACAAGTCCATGTAACTATAACGACAACTTGTCTAATGGTAAATTACTTGATCCAAATAATAATTACGAGAATATGTTTGCTAACTTTTCACCTACACAAAGTACCTGGGGACCTTATGTTCTAGGTGCGGCGTGGAATATCTACACCCATTGGGGTTCAGGTACTCAGTGTGGATTTGAGTTGGCATATGATAGCAGGTCTCAAGATGTAGCTCACTTTGCCAATCTAAATGATGTTAATCTGGTATTTACTAGTGACAGAACAAAATGGACACGTTGTGCTGTGGTTGAATTGCAAGAGTCTCAGAATTTGTCTCAGGGTGGTGCTTATAAGTTCTTCTTAAGGAAACACAGGGGATGGAATCTTGAAATAGCATCAGATGGTATTACACCTATTTATTCAGAACAAGATTCTGATATAAGTATGTCTTATTTCCCAGGCTATGCAATTGATCAGATAACAGGTCAGCGTTTGAATATAGTGTTTGGTGAGGATTCTTATCTTGGTTCTGATAATGGTAATGATATGATTTGGAATCCTTCAGCAAATCAATACAATACAACTGATGGATCTGTAATATTTGGTGGTAAGCATGTTATCTATATCTTAGGTACTAAGTATGATGAGGATAAGGCATTTGCTACATCAGTTAAGTCATCAACACCTAGTAATGTAACCGGTATTAGGGCGGCTTATGCCAACGTTCAGTGGATGGGCGTACCGGCAGCTAATCCTACTGTTCATATGCTGAGTCTGAAGGACAATTTGATTCCTACAAAGACTACATTAAGGTTTAGGGTAACAAGGCCATATGCTACCTTCCTGGCTACCGATACAAGCAAAGTGCCCAATAAAGTAGCAGGTTATCCAATTAATCCATACTACACATTTGATACAAAGGATCTTGCACCAACTCCTGTTGCTCAGGTTTCAGATAAGGAAAGTGTATTAAACAGGATATATGCTGTGCCTAATCCATACTATGGTTATTCAGGCTACGAAACTAACCGTTTCAGTACAGTGGTAAGAATTATTAATCTGCCTCCTAAAGCAAGTATCAACATCTATTCATTAGATGGTACGTTGATTCGTTCATTGAGTAAGAATGACCCTAATACATCTTATATTGATTGGGATATTCATAACAGTGCAGGATTACCAATTGCAAGTGGTATGTATTTAATGGATATTAAAGCTGATGGTTTAGGTGAAACAGTAATTCGTTGGTTTGGTGCTTCAAGGCCATTGGACGTGACTACTTACTAATTAATTTTTAAATGTTTATTCAATAATATTTATGAAAAATTTTTCGAAAAAGGCTATCGTTGCAGTTTGTGCTGTGGGTTTAACGTTCAATGCCTTTGCTGGTAATAAGGATCGTTCAGGACAAGCAGGTGCCCCGGAATTATTAATAAATCCATGGGCTCGTTCTACCGGTTTATTTGGGATGAATGTGTCATCAGTTGTAGGTATGGAAGCAATGAAGGCAAACGTTGCAGGTATGGCGATGGATACGGCAATGGATATTGGGTTATCTCAATCAATTTATCTATCTGGTACACATATTAATATTAGCAACCTGGGTTTGGCACAGCCAATAGGTAAGTCGGGTGTACTTGGATTTAATATTATGTCAATGGGTTTTGGTGATATACCGGCAACTGACTTTAATAACCCTGAGGGATATGGTACCTACCAGCCTACTTACCTGAACATTTCTATTGCATATGCAAAGCAGTTTTCTGCTCACATTAATGCAGGTTTTGGTGTAACTTATGTATCTGAACAGATGAACAATATCAGTGCTACCGGTGCTGCGTTTGATGGAGGGATTCAATACTTTACAGGTAAGAGGGATAACTTCCATTTTGGAATTACACTTAGGAATATTGGTACAAATATGCGTTTCACAGGTACAGGTTTCTCTGTAAATGCAGAACAGCCACAAGCGTCACCTACATTTGCAATTACCGCAAATTATCCATCAGATAAGTTTGAGATGCCAACTTACCTAAATATTGGTTCATCGTATGATTTCTTTTTAGATGAGCATAAGGTTGATCCTAAAACAGGTACACCAAAACATAGATTATCAGTATTGGCAGATTTCCAATCTAATTCATTTAATAATGATTTTCTTGGTCTGGGTGTTGAATATTCTTTTATTAATATGGTAATGCTGCGTGCTGCATACCGTTATGAAAATGGTATTGGTGATGCTGCCACTTCAACATCAATGTATGTTGGAATTGCGGCTGGTGCTACTGTACAGAAAAGACTAGGTGATAAAGGTCCTATGCTTTCTTTCGATTATAGCTTCAGGCCAACTCAGCGCCCTGCCAATGGGGTACACGTAATGTCATTGAGGTTGTCTCGTTGATAATCTGAAATTTATTATTTTTGCATTGCAACGCTTCTGTTTTCAGAGGCGTTGTATTTTTTTTCAAGGAATTAAATACTTTAAAAATGTCTGAATTAAATTATCTTACAAAAGAGACACTAGCCCAAATGAGGGACGAGCTAAATAAGCTCAAAACTTCGGGTCGTGCAGAAATAGCCAGGCAAATAGCTGAAGCAAGGGAGAAAGGAGATTTAAAAGAAAATGCCGAATATGATGCAGCCAAAGAAGCTCAGGGCCATCATGAAGCAAAAATTGCGCAGTTACAGGCCATTGTAATGAATGCCCGGGTATTAGATGCTAAGGATATAGATATTAGTAAGGTTTCGGTTTTAAGTAAGGTTACTGTTACAAATATGGCAACTAAAAAGACAGTTATTTATCAAATTGTTTCTGAGAAAGAGGCGGATTTGAAACTTGGTAAAATATCAGTTTCATCTCCTATTGGGAAAGGATTATTAGGTAAAGCCATAGGCGAAGTAGCGGAAGTAACTGCACCAAGTGGTACCTTTAAATTTCAAATTGAAGATATTTCTATTTAGTATGGGTTCTATTTTTTCGAAAATTATTGCAGGTACAATACCATCTTATAAAATAGCAGAGAATGAGGATTTCTTTGCTTTTCTAGACATTTTCCCTATAACTGAGGGGCATGTATTGGTAGTGCCTAAGGTGGAAACAGATAAATTTTTCGACCTTGATAATGCTTTATTGAGTAGGTTGTTATTATTTGCTAAACCTATTGCAAACGCTATTGAGCAGGTATTTGAATGTAATAGATGTGGTATTTCGGTTATAGGGCTGGAGGTGCCACATGCTCATATGCATTTGGTGCCTATCAACTCGGCTGATGATTTGAATTTCACAAGGCCTAAACTAAAATTATCATCTGAACAATTTGCAGAAGTTCAGAGTAAGATAATTGCTGCAATGTACTAATTATACTTTATATAAAATTGTCGAACGTCCCTGAATGGTTGTTACATTTCAAGGACGTTTTTTCATAGTAATTGTACCTGGAAACAATGTCTTAACCAGCTTTATTTACACTCCAGGCCTGTGGCTTATCCGCAAATAGTGCTTTTGTTAAACCCCAGGTTTCTTTAAAGAATTCAGAGAATCTGTAATGATTTAGGTCGTTTTCGCTATTCCAGTTGCTATAGGTGAAAAATATGTTTTTATGAGTTGTGTCCTGCCACAATTCAAGATATGTGCATCCCGGGAACCCTTTGATAATGTGTTTACGTTCCTCAAATAATTTGGTGAACTCATCAATTTTATCTGTTTGGAAGGTCATTTGTACAATTCGAATTATCATTCTAGTATTATTTTTATTTCATTATTTTTTGATCCTAATCTTAGTCCAAATAGACTGGCTGCTTTGCCTTTATTTATACCTATTTCCAGATAGCCATTACTATTGAATCTAGCTAATTTATAGCCTTCCCTTACGTCAGAATAATTAGTGCTTATCTCTCGGATCTCCTCAACTTTCATAAATTGCAATTTAAATGGCATATTATAGGTGATGTCGTAAAATTGCTCCTGATTGATATTGAGTACAACATTTTCAAACTGGTCGATATGTATTACTTCGATGTTACTCGAAATTATTTTATTAGTAGCTGGTTTGTTTGTACCCAGAAGTTCTATTTTCTTAAGTCCGTTATTATCTGCGCCAGTTAGTGGTAGCTTTTTTATCAACTTACCGGTTGACTTGATCCAGCTTGTAAAAGTATCATTTCGGTCAAGATTGGGGAAAATCCAGGACTCCAATACGTGGCCTTCTAAAGCAATTGGTATTATTCCATTATTTGTGCAAACAAAGTAATGTCCATTATAACTACTTATAGTGAGTGATGGTTCTTTGGTCATGAATATTCCACATAGGATGATGTGAATGGTGCCTTTAGGGTAATAGGAATATGCTGATTTTAGAAAATAGGCAGCCTGGCTTATGTTGTAAGGTATAACATCATGAGTAATATCATAGATCGGTAAATGAGGATTTTGCTGCATTAATATACCTCTCACTATAGCCGCGGTAGCGTCCTTAGTACCGAAATCGGAAAGAAGTGTAATGCATGCCATACCCTAATGCAAAAGTACACACAGCTTATCAGCTAATGATAAATCTTTAAGAATAAATTACTTATTTGGTGTATTATGTTAATATTTTAGCTGGAGCAATATTTTTTAGCAAATTCCTGAAAGATGCCAATGGTAAGTGGTTTGCAAATATAGTCTTCAACGATACTGTATTTTTTAGACTTTTCTACATCCCTGGGGTCAATGGAAGAAGTGAGCATAACCACGTGAGAAGCCGAATTTAGAGATGTGCAGGCATCAAGGAACTCCCATCCTGATTTTCTTGGCATATTTAAATCCAATAGTATCAGCCTTCTGATGGTTGGTTGCACTCTAATAGTTTCGAGGGCACTATCAATGCTTTCGTAAATTTTGACCGGAATAGAAGGTGTAATTTTTTTGATCATTTTAGAGTTGATGTAATTGGTTAATTTATCATCTTCTATAAGGCAGATCTCTTCTACTGAAGGGTTGATATGGTGAATTAGGTGTGTAGGGTCGTGTTTTAAGTTATCATTTATTTTAGAAATAATAGAATTGATATGATTGGCTGGTTCTTTTAACAAATCGAACAGAATTTTTATTTCATTGTATGAGTTTTCGGGATTTTCACTTTCATTGATGAGCATCATTATTTTAGAAAACTCATGTCTCAATTCGTGCGAGGTAATGAATGATACCTTACTAATAGTTTCATTTCTTTCCTTAATAGCTAATTCATCAGATTTTTTCTGTGTAATATCATTTTTGAAGGCAAGGTAGCCACTTAATTCATTATTATTGAATACTGGCTCCATTCTTAGGTCGAGCCAATACTTACGGCCCGTTTTAGAATAATTTACCACCTCTACTCTTATTGATTCACGTTTTTGAACTGCTTCCTGAATCATCTTAATAGTTTGTGAATTTGTTTCACTTCCATAAACTAATTCACTCAGACTTCTACCTAAAGACTCTTCGAGGGTGTAGTGTGATATTTTGGAGAAAGCAGTGTTTGCCCAAACAATCCGATTATTAGTATCGATAAGTACCACTGCAAGTGGAGATTTATTAATTATGCCTTCTAAACGGCTGTTTTCTTTAAGCGCATTTTTTAATTCAGATAATAAATTCTGGAATTTTTCGTCAGGGGTGGTATCCTTAATGATTATGTCAAGATAGTCTTCGCCTGGGAAAGATGTTATTTTGAGCCATTTTTCATAAAAAGGAAAGATATCTTCCATATTTCCACCAGTATGATGCAATGTAAAATCTGATATGATATTACTTATTTTTTTGTAAAATTCTGGAAGTACGTCAGCAATTTTTTTCCCAATAAGCTCAATGGATGGTTTAGATATTAATTTTGTTAAAGAATTATTGACAAATATAATTTCGAGATCATTATTGATTGTTAAGAACGAGTCCGTTATGTTATTTAATATTTGTTCTCTATTTGTGAATGGAAATTGGCCTGTGGCTATAATATTTTCATCTTTTTCAATCAAAGGATCGTTATTTTCCATTTCTTCGGACAAGTTAGATTGCATTTCTCCTGCATTTTACAAACTATTCTCAAAATTATAACAATTAAAGTGTTTTTTTTTGAAAAAATATTAATGAATTGTTATTAGGTTGAGCGAAAAAGATATAATATGTAATGCATGCCGGTATTGTATATTTGTATCCCGGTGAGTTCCTATTGCAATTGGATAAAATCAATACATTGTAACAGGTTTTATAGTATTTAGGTTATTAAGCGAAATTGTAGTTTTGTTAAAGATGTGTTGTCGAAATTTCTTTGGCTCTCAGCTATCGTTTCAATATAAATCTACTACTTTTAAGAACAAAATCACCAGAATAATGATTATTCAATTTTGCGGACTATCTGGTAGTGGTAAGTCAACAATAGCAGGTAGGGTAAAGGAGGTATTAAACAGGGAGGGCATAAGGGTAGAGGTAATAGACGGAGATGAATATCGTAGAGTATTATGCCCAGACCTTGGATTTTCAAAGCAAGATAGGAACCAAAATATCAGGAGGCTGGGATTTGTTGCCTCGAAATTATCTGCATTTGATATTGTAGCTATTATCTGTGCAATAAACCCTTATGAAGAAATAAGACAGGAGATTAAGGATAATTACCCTAATGTTAAGACCATTTTTATAAATTGCAATCTGGAGACTCTGGTACAAAGAGATACCAAAGGATTGTATCATAAGGCATTGTTGCCAGATGGGCATCCTGAAAAAATAACCAATTTAACAGGAATAAATGACCCATTTGAGTTGCCTGACAAGCCTGATCTTACACTTGATACAGCATGTGAGTCAATTGATGAATCGGTAGCTAAACTAGCTGAATTTATTGTTGATGCCCTTAAATAGAAGATTGTGTCATAAGAAGGGTTGTGTCATTAATTACAACAGCTCCTGAGGTATAGTTGGTGATCTTATTTATTAAGATACCTCTTCCATTTTCGGGGATTTCTTCAAATTTGTCTACCAACATTAGTTGGTTGGTATGTAACACAATACTGGCGATCTGATTAACGGAAACTGGTGAATAGTCGTAATAATTCTCCAGTGTCTGGCTGTCAGTTTTATTGAGAAAGTTCTTAATTGTGCAGGTTGTTTCCAGTGCACCTATACGCAGGATGTATTCATCACCTATATTCATATTATAGGTATTATCAAGCCAGCAAACAGATGCCTGAAACACATTAGATAACGGAGACAGGGAGCTAGATTTATGAAAAATGTCGCCTCTGTTTAAGTCCAAATCTTCTTTTAGGTAGAGTTTGATATTTTGTCCTTCCATTGCGATATTAGTTTGGTTATATCCTACCAAAATTTCGCCTATAGTGGCTCCACAATCATTATTAACACGAATTTTTTCGTTGGTTTGTATACTGCCTGAAATTACTTTACCTGCATACCCTTTCCTGTATTCTTTGTATTTTTTATTCAATACATTTTGAACCTGGAATCTAAAAGTAGGTGTATGGTTATTGGATAAAGGATGATTTTCAAGTAAAGTTAAAATATTGGTGCCATTGTACCATGGCATGTGGTAGGATGGTGCACATACATTATCGCCATTTAGGGCAGAAATGGGTATAAATGAGCAATTGGTAAGATTAAGTTTTTGAGTTATCTGGTTGTAATCGACTTTAATTTTGTTGTAAACAGCCTCATCGTAGCCTACCATATCCATTTTGTTGATGGCTACAACTATTTTTCCGATTTTCAGAAAGGCCGCCACCATTGAGTGGGTTCTGGTCTGACCGGTTATACCATGGCGCGCATCTATTAGAATAATCATCAGGTCAACACCAGAGGCACCTGTTACCAGATTTCGGGTGTACTGAAAATGCCCTGGCGCATCTGTAATTATAAACTTTCTGTTTTGGGTGGTGAAATATTTG
>CAIWHI010000974.1 GCA_903912435.1 uncultured Bacteroidota bacterium
CCTTAGGCTTTTAAATGACCAAAATCAGTATTATGATACTGCAACATATTTATCCTGAAATATTACCTTTACATACAACTGATATTTTTAGATTTCAACCTTATGAAAACATTTCTTTCTATTCTGGTATTTTGCACCCTTAGCATTCATTGCTTTTCGCAAGATACTACCAAATCAAAGAGCCCCTTCGATATTGTGTATCATTCTATAGGGATAAGTACCGGTTTTAATAACCCCACAGGTATAATAGGTTTGGATTATGAGAAATTTTTTAACCCCAGGTTTTCAATCAATACGGGAATAGGTATCGGTACCTGGAGAATGAAAATACCCCTTTATGTAAAATACTATTTCCAGACCTACAAGCATGGCTGGACCCTGGCTTCAGGCTTCACTTATTGCAGGGGAGGTGATAATTTAGCTTTTGTTAATGAGGTAAAAACTAAACGTCACCACACATATACCTATGTAGATTTGTCGCCAATGGCAAACTATTTTTTGGGAGTTTACCATTACCGCCGGATAGGCCGCAGAAACCACAGGTCTTATTTTATGGCCGGGTATTCATTACAGCTCACAACAGTTCAATTTAAGCCCCAGCCCGGCTATACAATATTGGACAATACCAGTAAGAATATCAAATTCTCTGCACCGGGAGGTTTTATCTTGGGTACCGGACTCGCATTTGGCGACCATAAGTGGAAAAAGCAATATCGGTCATCATCCTCTACCCGCTAGCATAATAAATGCCAACACGGGGAATGCACTTTGGGCCGCAGTATACAGGCTCACGGCTAATGAAATGGTGGCATAAAAGATTACTATCTGCATTAAGCCTATGAGCAAGCCCGCCAGGGCCATACGCTTTTTACGCCGGTGCACCATTCCTATCCACCCTAGCGGAACAGCTAATATTGACGATAATACCCATACACCGGCAATATTCCCCACCAAAGGATTTGCCAAAAAGCAAAGTGTGAATATAAAGCCAACAATAGATATCAAACCCATATACAATGATAAACGGCCGAATATCCCACTCCGCTCCTTTCTTATTCTCTTAGGGTCTCTTATTTTTTTGGCATCCCTTGCTGCTTTCTCGTCTTTTAGTGCTTTTGCTTTTTCCTCATATGCCTTATCCAGCTTTTTAAAAAGTCCGAATTGTTTCAATACACCAGGAGAATCAGTAGTTGCATTTTGGCAATTATTGCTCATCAGGCCTGTATTGGCCTGCTTAATGATATAAGCAGCGTCAGTATGCCCTGCTGCACCAAATAGTAGGAATAAGGTAATCAGGATTAATATAAAACCTTGTTTATTAAGTGATTGGAGCATTCAGGACATTTTTTATGCAAGTACAAGGTAGGAAATAATATGATAACTATTGCTGACGTAATTTGGCTATGAAATTTGGTAATCAATGGCAAAACAAAAATACATTATCAAAATATATCGCCTGATAGGGCAAAATATTTTAGCCCATGGCATCACCATAGAAGGATTGGTAGGGCAATGTTGCGTTGTATTCATCCTACATTCACCATCACGCGTTCCCATGGCGATGCCATGGGCTATGGTATTTAGCCCTGTTGGGGCATTGTCTAATCGAAAATATATTATCAAAATATGTCGCCCTGCAAGGGCCTGATATATTAGCCCAGGGCAACGCCCTGGGTATCGTGCAATTCAGAATTTGTAAACCCTGCAAGGGTTCAATATGGTCTTAAAGTAATATGTTGAACTAATTTGTAACATATTGATCTAAAAGTGACATTGCCAATAAAACATTAAATAAGAATAGCCCCGGTTAATACCGAGGCTACAAAATATAATCAATTTTATGTCCAACCCTACAAAAACCGTTTCCTGAAAGGAGCCAGCATTTCCTCATCATTACTGAAAACAGCAAATACCACCTTTCTGAATTTACCTGCATATTTCCCCTTTAGTGCATAATGAAAAATCTCTGCAACATCTTCAGGTTCATTCTGGAAAACACCACAGCCC
>CAIWHI010000975.1 GCA_903912435.1 uncultured Bacteroidota bacterium
ATAGATGCAGGGTCATCGGTGAGCAGTTCGGCGTTTATTTCATATACACCTCTACGCACTTTTTTAATAAAACCGTAAACCACCGGTGTATTGAGCTTTTTAGCTATGGTTTCAGTGCCCTTAAAAACACCGGTTTCCTGGTTAAGGAACGTGGTCCAATAGGCATTGCCGGGTTGTGGTGTTTGGTCAGCAATAAAGGCAGTAGTATTCAGGTTCATTTTACCAGCGAACATTTCCTTATACGTATTCTTCATGGTAATGAGCCTGGTACCAAAGCGGGTGCGCATTTTGAATATTAGCCCATCGAAATACTTATTGGCCAATGGATGGTAGATAACATAAAGCTGATGGCGACAAATAAGGCTGAATGTATTGCCACCCCATTCCCAATTACCCATATGGCCCATTACCAGTATGGCACTTTTATTTTCATCGGCCAGCTTAGCAAATATAGCCGCAGCATCAGGATGGAAATAGCAATGTTTGAGCATGTTTTTAGGCTGAATAGTGAGCGTCTTAAAAACTTCTACAAACATATCACACAAATGTTTGTAGAATTTCTTGGCTATAACATCAATCTCCTCCTCGGTTTCATTAGGGAATGAATTACGCAGATTTTGGTAAACCACCTCTTTCCTATAACCCAGACATGTATATAATATGAAATACACAAAGTCGGAAACCTTGTACAGAATAGGGAAAGGTAGAATAGACAGCAGGTATATGAGTGGCAGGAGTAAATAATAAACTAGTGCTTGCAAAGTATATGGAGATTTGTGCAAATTTATGAAATTAATTTATCAACAATCTCTACAGCAAATTGCTAAAATTTACTGGCTACCCATCTAATAATAACCAATATTAAGTAGCCTAAAATTAAGCCACCAGTCAAACCACCCACTGCCCCTGAACTGATAGCCATATTTAAAGGCATCTTTAGATGCAGGACTGCCCTGACAAATGACATAATACTAATTCCAGAAAGGATGCCACCAATACTGGTTATAGAGAACAGAAATACCTTAAATCCACTTAATAAAGACCGCTGCCTGATACCAGCGAATACCGAAGCACTTAATATGCCAAGGGTTGTAAATAAAAACAAGATAAAAAGGAGCCCAATAGCAATACATACCCCAATAGCCATAACCCCACATGTAAGGCAAACAATTGCCAATATAAAAGACAGCCAAACAGCAGCATACCATGGCCCTTCCTCCTGAGATGCATCATCATTTGCATGTTCTAATACTGAGTCGGCAGAGGCTATGCCCACCACCTGTCCTGCACTTGGGTAGGTTTGGCATTGGGCTATTGGTGCCAATAAAAGTAGCAGCGAGAGTAATGCAATAATAAACTTGTGCATATGAGAATATTCGAATCCAAATTTAGGAATGTTTAGTGGTTCCTGTTTTTTTTGTTTTTCATTCATCATATTGCTATAATAAATTAAAATGTTCTTGCCTTAATAATAAAGCCAAGAACACTTATGAAAATTATCAAAACTAATGCGCCACCACAAATTTTCCTCTTTGGGTTTGGCCATTAGCTATAATAGTGATTAAATAAACCCCATCAGCCAGGTCACCTGTGCTAAAAGTAGCATTTGTAGTTAGGCCTGCTTTGCAATTGATGTTTTGCGAATTCAATTCCTGACCCGTAATATTAGAAATATTTACTTTGGCTACTCCATCCTGATTCATTGTTATGGGGATATTAATAGAAGCATTTGCAGGGTCGGGGTAGGCCGGGTTTGGTTTATTATTCACGAATGTTTCTGGAACAGATACCGGAGCTACTGGTACATATCCAAAGTAGGTGCGGATAAATGGCACATAACCATTTGAAAATGAGTGTGCTACAGATCTATGTATTCCTGTGCTTCCATCATTATGTGATGTATCAAATATCGACAATGTGCCTCCATTATTGGGTATATTAGGAGAATTGGATGCCAAAACCAGGAGGTTGCTGGTAAGGTTACTCATTTGGATAACTGCAGCATAAGTATAACCGGGCTGCATTACAAATGGAGTCACACCGCCCGACGCGCCTGTATCAATCCTGAAATCAACCCATTTTGTTGTGGTACTTGTAGAGTAATCAGCTACAACCAGGCGGCGTGAAACCGATTTGCCCATATAGGTCCAGCTTGTGTCTCCCTTTTTGGTGCGGTACAACTGTATGGCCACCTTTCCGGTGGTGTTAAAATTGGCACTCAAATTAGAAAATGCTACTCCAAATCCCGATACAGTATCACCAATTGACCCACTAGGTACATTGAAAATAACTCCCATCATATAAGAAGAAGTGAAGCCTGTGGTACGTGCATTTAAATAGTAGTTAGTAGCAACCTCAAGCGAATTTTGCATCCAGGTAGTGTCTGTAATATTAAATCTAAACGTGTCAATATCATTGGTATGGTCTACATCGGTGCTCAGGTTATTTTGGAAAACACATTCATAAGAGCCAGTGCTAACAGGCTTATAGCCTGGGTATTGCACTATAGAATCTGCGGCATTCACAGGAAGTGAAGTGTAGCTATTGGTTTGTGAATAAACTGATGTACTACCATTAAAGATAGTGGCACTGGTTGGTACGTTTACTTCTGCATTTGAAGCATAGTTAGAAAGTAAAACCGATGGTCGAAAGGTATCTATAAAAGCCAATGGGGTATTAAATACCGAACCATCAAGTGCATTGGCATCAGGTAACCACACATAGCCATCTCTTATCCCGGCATCATGGGCCTCCAGTTCGGTTAGGGTCATATCATCTATCATCCAACTGAGGTCAAAAAAGTCATCACCATAAAATACATACCTTATATATACCGCCGCGTGTCCAGCAGCCGTCGATGTAATATTCAGATGGACTAAGGAAGTATTTGCTGAAGTAGTACCAAATATCAGGTTATTATTCAGATCAACCGGATATGCGGTATGAGTGGCAAAGGTTGGGTCGGTACTTACCCAAACCTCAAATGTATCAAACACTTGACCTGCATAGTTTTCGAAATTCAGCCTTACAGTAGGATGCCCTGTACAATTGTAGGCTGGTGATTGCAACCATCCCGATGGAGCGCAACTGCAATCAAATTGAAAAGAGTCAGCATCAAAAATCATCCAGCCGTTTGAAGCTGTAGTTGATTTCATCGTATCCATTGTATTTGAAGAACTCGACGCATGGTGGCTCCAATGCCATTTTCCGGGGCCACTTATTACCCCTGCGGTCCAGCCAGTTGGCAAACTGGTATCTGTGCCCGAACCAAAATGTTCACTTGCAATAGTCACCGTAGTAGCTCTTGCACCTTCTTTCACCTTACTATGGTTTTGATTTTTCGGTGCAACATCAATTCTGGGTATTTCACCCATCTTGAAGAAATTAGTGTTATTGGTAGCCCCTGTTTGTCCTAAGGCACTCATCAGTGGCATAATAGCCGCAATTAATAAGAATAGTTTCTTCATGTTTTTATTTGGTTTTAGTTGAAAAATGGTTAAAATTTATGTGCAATAAATTCCAATACCACAACCATCTTATAATTTCGATAGGTTAATTCTAGACAAAATTCAGATGAATGTGATAATTGAATATAGGTGAAACTCTAATTGCCATGCTAAGTATTAGACAACTTTAACAAAAAATACCCCTAATTATAGGGGTATAAAATATGTGTGTATTTGAAAATGCTATTACCAATTGCTAATACCGTAAATACTACTATACTTATTCTGTATATATTTGATGAAATGTGCTGCATTCAATCCTTCACCGGTTATCTGCTTACACAATTCTTCAGAAGTATATCTCCTGCCATGCCTATGCACCTTTTCCCTTAGCCATGCCAACAATTGTGATGTATCCCCATTCCTGATTTGTACATCAAGCTGCTCAATATCTTTTTGCGCCTGGTGAAAAAACTGGGCTGCATAAAAACTACCCAATGAGTAGGTAGGGAAATAGCCAAACATGCCATGGCTCCAGTGCACATCCTGCAATACACCTGTCTTATCATCCTTTGGGCTAATACCCAGGTATTGTTGGTAAAGCTCATTCCATTTTGCCGGTAGGTCGGCTGGGTCCATGCTACCCTCTATGAGTCCTTTTTCCAGTTCATACCTTATTAGTACATGGAAATGATAAGTAACTTCATCGGCCTCAGTGCGTATCAGCGAAGGTTCTACCTTGTTCATAGCATGATACCATTCTTCAAGGCTAATATTTGCTAATTGATCTGGAAAATAGGTCTGTAATTTGGGATAGAAATAGGTCCAGAAATCATGCCCACGGCCTATGCAGTTTTCCCAAAGCCGTGACTGCGATTCATGAATTCCCAACGATGCAGGTGAACCCAGGGGCAACCCATATTGGTCCTCAGGCAGGCCCTGCTCATAAAGTCCGTGCCCACCTTCATGTATGCAACTCCATAGCATTGATGCATAATTCTGTTCATCAACCCTGGTTGTAAGCCGCACATCATTTGATGAAAAAGAAGTAGTAAAAGGATGTTCGGAATAATCCTGCCGACCTGCCTCAAAATCAAAGCCCATGCTTTTTAATACATCAATCGAAAAATCCCATTGTTGTTGTTTGGGGAAATTGAGTTGGAAGCTATCATTGCTTACCTGTGTTTTATTCTTTATGGTTTTGTGTAGGAGTGGTAACTGCGACTTGATTCCGGCAAATACAGGGTCAAGCATAGCAACTGTTGCCCCTTTTTCATACTCGTCAAGCAGGGCATCATAAGCATGATCTTTGTAGCCAAATAGTTCGGCCTGCCTTCTTTTTATGGTAATCATCCGGGCAAGCACGTGTGCAAACAGACTATAATCATTTTTTTTACGTGCATCAACCCATGCATTAAAACCCTCACTTTGCAGCATAGATAATTCCTCTATAAATGCTGGTGATAGTTTTTTATTACGGGTATAATCCTCCAGGCTCAGCCTCACATTGGCTTTTTCTGTATCATTTAGTTCTTCATTATTCGTTAGTTCGGTCAGTAAATTTCCTAACTCATTGCTGGTCAATATTTCATGTGCCTGCGATGCCAGGGTAGCCAATTGGCGGCCACGTGCGGCAGCTCCTTTTACAGGCATATATATTTCCTGGTCCCAGCTTAGTAAGGCTGAGGCATAATTGAGGTCTGCCGCTTTTTGAAGCAGGGTAGTATAGGCTGTATATTGTGTTATTGACATTTTTTTGTGTTTGATTATTAATTTTTGAATTTTGTTGAATAGGAGTGAGGTCTGAGTTTTAATCTTCTGCCTTCTCTATACGCTCTATTTTATTAATACCCTCAAGGGCACCTAGTTTATTACAGAAATTATTCAACTCGTCCCTGTCGTGTACATAAACCATAATAGTGCCTTCAAAGATCCCATCTTTTGAATCAATGCTCAGGGAGCGCATATTCAGTTTTAGTTCTCCTGAAATTACATTGGTTATTTTCTGTATCACGCCTACATCATCCAGC
>CAIWHI010000976.1 GCA_903912435.1 uncultured Bacteroidota bacterium
ATACAAACATCTGTGGGCAAAGTAATGGAAATGAAACCCTATGCTTATCAATTCATTGCCAACGAAAGAGTTCAAGTTCCTTGTAATTATCATCTACACAAAAATCAAATTACATATGATTTTCCAAATGATTATGATCATACGCAACAACTAATTATTGACCCTACTGTTATTTTCTGTTCATTTACAGGTTCTACAGCAGATAATTGGGGTTTTACAGCCACCTATGACGAACAAGGCAATTTTTATGCAGGTGGACTTGTAAACGCATTGACACCCGGAACAAGTTATCCGGTTACACCCGGTGCTTATCAGAGTACATTTGGTGGTGGGCAAGGATGGTCTGCTATAGAGTATGCCGCAGATTTAGGAATAATGAAACTTGACCCAACCGGCGTTTCAAGAATTTATGCTACATATATAGGAGGCAGTTGCAATGAACGTCCGCATAGTATGATTGTAGACACTGCAAATAACCTTATTATTGCCGGACGAACACATTCACAGGACTATCCTGTAACACCTGGAGCAGTACAAACTACAAATGGAGGAGGTTGGGATATTTTTGTTACTAAACTAAATGCTACAGGTACGGCACTTATTGGTTCTACCTACATGGGTGGCAATGGTGATGATGGCGTAAATTTTGATTCAACAGAAGTTGGATATGGTCATTTAAAATTCAATTATGGTGATGATGCCAGAAGCGAAGTTCAAGTAGATAAAGCAGGTAATATATATGTTACAGGTTGTACAGAATCACCTAATTTTCCTGTTACACCTACAGCCATTTCCAGTACGCTTTCGGGTTTGCAAGATGGCGTTGTTTTTAAATTGAACAGTAACCTTACCTCACTTTTATGGAGCACTTATATTGGGGGAACTGGAGACGATGCCGGCTATGTTTTAACTTTTAATAGCAGTCAGACTGCTTTATATGTTGCAGGTGGTACCAACAGCACCAATTTTCCGGTTACTACAGGTTCTTGGCAAACAACTTACAATGGTGATTCTGCTGATGGTTTTGTTTTGAAATTCAGAAATACTGCACCTTACGATATTATGAAGGGAACTTATATAGGTACTTCTCATTATGATCAAGTCTATGGTGTTCAAATAGACAATGAAGACAATGTATATTTAATGGGGCAATCGATTGGTGGTAATTTTCCTGTTACTACAGGCACATTTGCGAATCCAAAGTCCAGCCAATTTGTCATGAAAATAGACAGCGACCTGACAACTGACCTTATTTCAACAGTCTATGGTTCAGGAGATACCATTCACTCTAATATTTCACCGGTTGCTTTTTTAGTTGACACATGCGAAAATGTATATATTTCAGGTTGGGGTGGCAATCTAACACTTGCCAGTGCTCATTCGGGTTTTTGTTTTGCCATGCCAACAACACCTGATGCACAGCAACTTACTACAGATGGTGCTGACTTTTATTTTATTGTTTTTGCCCCTGGTTTAACATCATTAAGGTATGCTACCTACTATGGTAGAAATACAGGAACCACTTATTGGGAAGGAGAGCATGTAGATGGTGGAACAAGTAGATTTGACAAACATGGTATAATATACCAAGCTATATGTGCCAACTGTGGAGGGCCCTCCTCTACTCCATTTCCAACTACACATGGCAGTTGGGCTACGGTTGATGCCAGCAATAATTGTAATGAAGCCGCACTGAAAATTGCTTTCAATATTGGACCCGTTACTGTTAACATTAATGCCAGCCCAAGTACAAGTGGTTGCGCACCTCTTACAGTCAATTTCTTGAACTCAAGTACAAATGCACTGTCCTACAACTGGAATTTTGGTGATGGTAGCACAAGTACAGCA
>CAIWHI010000977.1 GCA_903912435.1 uncultured Bacteroidota bacterium
GGTATCCCCATCAGGCGAGGAAAGGGTGCTGTTCTGGACTGCTGGTAAGGGGTATTCCTCATGGCATGGCACTGCCCCTGGTGGCGAGTTCGATCGAGGGGCAAAGAAAATAGCTGCCTACCTCAATGAGCTTTACCAGAAAAAATATCCCTACGAATTGGTACAATGGCGGTATAATATTGTAGCTGATAATGGCCCTATTGATACCACCATATCGAGGTTTGTAAAAGAGTGGAATGAAAAATACAACTCGCCCAAGCTGGTATTAAATACCACTGAAAAACTGTTTGAAGAGTTTGAAAAACGCTATGGCAATAAGATACCCGAGGTGAAAGGGGATATTACCCCTTATTGGGAAGATGGGGCTTTGAGTACTGCCGATGAAGAAGGTAGGAACCGACAAAACAGCCTGAAACTGCAACAATTGACCACACTTTATTCAATAATCAATCCTACTAAATACAAGAAGCAGCAGTTTTATGATGCCTGGACTAATATCATTATGTTTCATGAGCATACATGGGGTGCTTATAATAGTATTTCAGAACCTGATGTGCCATTTGTGAAGGAGCAGTGGCGGATAAAAAAGCTATATGCGGAAAATGCAGAAAAGCAGGTGAAGGCAATAGGTAAGGAATTGTATCAGCCGCTTACTGTGCCTGCATCAAAAACTATTGAGGTGTTCAATTCCACATCCTGGAAACGGAGCGGATTGGTGACTTTTTCATCTGCCGCCAAAGGTAATTCTGTGAAAGATGCGAATGGGAAGCTACATCCTTTGCAGAAATTGAAAAATGGAGACTATGCTTTTATGGCTAATGATGTACCACCATTGGGTTCGGCAATTTTTCAAATTACCAATGAGGTTACCCCACTTAGCCTTAGTTTTAATGTGAGTTGTGATAGTGAGTGGACTAATAGCCTGATTACCATGGGATGGGAAAAAACGAATGGAACAGTAAGTATAATTAGGGATAAGGATAATTTTAATTACGTAGGGACTTATAAAAACCAGGGCCTGAACAGCTATTGGTATGTGCCTGGAATGAATCCTGAAGAGGCTAAGACTAATAATAAAGTGAAGGTGGAATTGATTGAGGAAGGTAGGGTTATCTCCACCTTCAGAATGAGCAGTGATGCCCCCGGACTTACAAAGTTTGAAAGAAGAGTATCGCTTGTGGCAGATAGGCCGGAGGTAATGATAGAAGATATATTGACCAAAAATGAGGTGAGAACTAAGGAAGGAATCCACTTTGGGTTCCCATTTAATCCGGCTTTCACCAAAACCACCCTCGATGCCGGCTATGGGGCTATGAACTATATGGATGGTATGCTGAAAGGCAGTAATGCCGACTATATATATGGCCGCAGATGGATGGATGTGAGTGGCGACCACAAGGGTATGCAATTGATGTTTCTGGAAACACCCCTACTGGAACCTAGCAATATGATTGATGAAAGGCTAAGCGTGAACCAAAGCCTGAAGCAGTGGAAGAAGGAGCGCAAGCCTACCAATATGTGGTTCAGCTATTGTATGGATAATTATTGGCACACCAATTATAAAATAGACCAAGGTGGTACAGCACATTTTAAATATTGCCTGCGCCCTCATGGCGAAGAAAACCCTGTGGAAATGGAAAAGGCAGCGGAGGAATTTACCCAACCAATGATAGCCCTACCTGTAAAAGAAAATACCATGGCACAGGAAAGCTTGTTTGAACTCACCAATAATAATATTGTAGTGACCAATGTAGAACCTTTGCCTGATGGTAGTATGGTCATTCGTTTATTTAATCCTGGTAAGGTGTCTGAAAGTACCGGATTTGTATGGAAGTCCTTTCCTGCGGAATGGGTGGTCAACAAGGCTACAGGTACAATACTGGGTAAGGGGATTACTATTAGTATACCACCACTAGGGGTAAATGAATATATAATTAAAAAATAGAGGGTAGTAGTATGAAGCTGGCGATTATAAAACATAGGATAGTTCGGGTGTTATTTATTTTTCTTTTTACCATTTTATCAGGTAAGGCATTTGCCCAATCCGGGGAATTTAAACTGGTGGAAAATGGAACTAGTAAATACAGCCTAGACTTAATGCCTAAAACTGATACCAATGTACAAAAGGCGGGTGCTTTACTACAATCTTACATCAAAAAAATGACTAATTGTAGTTTGCCAATGGCAACTGGTACAATGCAACAGGCCATTTTTATCAAGATAAACCCCAGCATCAAGAACCCTGATGGATATACCATTAGCACTAGTGATGGTTCGCTGATAATAAGCGGTGGTAAGGACAAGGGCTGTATTTATGCGGTAGTTGAGTTGCTGGAAAAATATTTGGGCTGCCATTATTATAGCCCAA
>CAIWHI010000978.1 GCA_903912435.1 uncultured Bacteroidota bacterium
ATGTACCGCATGATGGCGAAGATTATATTCACCGCATAGGCCGCACGGCCCGTGCAGCCAGCAAGGGAGCAGCCTATACATTCGTGACCACCAAAGAACTATTCAAATTTGAAAAGATAGAAAAACTCCTTGGCATTCCAGTGCCTAAACAGCCGATACCCGAGCAGTTTGGCCCTGCACCCACCGCCTCAGAATCAGCACCACGACCAAAAAACAAAAAGAAAAAGTACAATAAGTTTAAGAAGAAGTAATTGCTTAAGCTGAATGGGATTTTCGTTATTCCTGATGTTCCGATAGGGACATCAGGAATAAATTATAAAACTCCTTCTTAGAAGGCATTCATCTTCCCCAAGCCCAATGGGAACCTAACCCCCTAAGAGCTTGGAAATGGAAAAATCAGCTTCAATTAGTGTTTCATACAAAAAGGCAAAAAGGTCAATTAATAACACGGTCACCGAATATTTTTTTCAAACACTAATAAATCTCTTATTTTTAAATTAAATTTGCGTCCAAGCAATAAAGCACTGCGTAAATAAATACAATAACCATGGATGTATTCACACGTTTTATTATTATCGATGACGATGAGTTTAATAATAAAATCTGTACAGTAAACATTAGTAAGATTGCCAAAGACGCAGACATCAGGACTTTTCTTGATGCCCAGGACGGGTTCAGTTTTATTGCCTCAGAATATTCCAAACCTGGTAATGATGCATCCGCTATTTTATTCCTCGACCTCAACATGCCAGGCATGAATGGCTGGGAATTTCTGGAAAAATTCAATCAACTGGACGAAGATTTAAAAACACGCATCAAAATCAACATCCTTTCATCGTCAGTTGATAAGCGCGACATACAAAAGGCCAAGGAAAATAAAAATGTAAAACACTATTTGGTAAAACCACTGACAAAAGAAACTATCCGCCTCATTACCTATTCTCAAAACAGGGAAGCTTAATATCTAACTATATTTCGAAAATTCAATTTAGCCCATGCCATCCGGTATGGGTTTTGTTTTATTTAATGTAGGGTGGCGAAATCTTAATTTACTAATTTCAATCCAATAAACAAAAAAACATTAACCATTTACCACTAACCATTAATAATTTTCCTTCAACACCCAATATAACCCCTTGCAATTCGACCTCATTTCGGGCAACAGAAATAAAATGATGGTCTCCTCTGTATAAGATACAATACCCCAAATCATAGCCAGGAAAAACAACCATTGGTAATAGCCCGAAAAGAATAGCACAAAAAAGAAGATGCCTTGCACATAGCCCCCTGTTTTGCAGGAATATAAGTGTAGGCTGGGGAATTTGCGAAATTTAATGATGGACACCAAATAAGAAAAAAGGTATGTACCAATAAAAACCCACAGCATTATTCCTGCCGACCCTACCTCTGTCCACTTAAATATAAGTATGCCTGTGATAGCCAAAATATAAGTGCCAATATCAGCAAGCGAATCAAGCCTTGCACCAAATTTAGTTTCCAGTTTAAAAGTGCGTGCTATAAGCCCATCCAAAATATCTGTTACCAGATTGAGGCACAGCAAAATAGAAAACAGGTGCTCATTCCCCTTGAATACCAGGTATATTATATATGGAAAAGCCACCAGCCTGTAAAAGCTTAGTAGATTAGGCAAATTAAAGATGCGTTCCTTTTTCATAGTGGGTTATTACTTACCCTTAAATACCGGCTTCCTTTTCTCCAAAAAAGCCAGTACTCCTTCCCTAAAGTCGTATGAACTACCCGCCTCTATTTGGACATTCTTCTCGTAATTCAGTTGTTGCTCCAATGTATTATCCCAGCTTTTATTGAGGAGGCGTTTGGTCAGGCCAATACCCTTTGTAGGCATCTGGGCCAGATTGTAGGCCATCTTTTTACTTTCTTCTTCAAAAGTGGCATCAGGGTAAGCCTTAAAAATCATACCCATTGCCACAGCCTCAGTTGCACCCACCTTTTCAGCAGTCATCATAAGGGCAGAGGCACGTTGCATGCCTACCAGCCTTGGCAGCATCCAGGTACCACCACTATCGGGTATCAGGCCTATTTTACTAAATGCCTGTATAAAACTAGCACTCTCATTGGCCACCACAATATCGCAGGCCAGGGCTATATTAGCACCGGCACCCGCAGCCACACCATTTACTGCTGCAATAATAGGTTTTTCAATATTCCGTAACCTAAATATGGTAGCATTATAATGCTCCCTTACCATTCTTTCGAACTCTTCAGGAGTAGGGTTCATGGCTTCAGACAGGTCTTGACCCGAGCAGAAACCCTTACCTGCACCGGTGATATAGATGCACCTTACAGTGTCATCTGCCGCACAGTCATCCAGCAATGCCTGTAACGTCAATGCCATTTCACGGTTAAAACCATTATACTTATCAGGACGGTTGAGGGTAATAAATCCCACACCATTTTCTTTATGCAGCAATACAGTACTCATGATGTAAAGTTAATGAGAATGTCAAAATAATTAGTGCCGATTTCTTATCTTTAAATCTCAAGAGGCATTTTATGGGGTTCATTTCAAGACTTATAAGATTGGTGTCGATAATTGCCATTATTATTGGTGCATTATTCAAAATCATGCATTGGCCAGGTGCAAATGCAATATTACCATGTGGCATGTGTATGTTGGTTGTATCCTTTATAATAGAATTTTTTGATAAAGAAACGAATTGGGAAGAGAGCTGATAATTGCTTTATTTTGTTGATTAAAATGTGAAGGCCAATTTGTAAGTACAATCAAAAAATTACTCAGCAACTATTTTTCCTGCTAATTTTTATAAAACCACAGTTTAGTTCATGAGCAGATTATTGAAATTGTTATTAGGGCTTTGTACTGTGTCTCTTTTCTTAAGTGTAATATTTAAAATACAGCATTGGTACGGGGGGAATATTATGTTTTATTCTTCAATTATTGGAGGAGTAATAGTTGCCCTACTAATAGAATATACACATAAACCACCTCCAATTCAGTTGGATATAAAGAGTGATAGTAATCCTATCAGGGGTGTTATTCTAAAAGCACTTTTGATTTTATCTAGCTTAACATTATTAATGGGTATTCTATTTAAAATAATGTATTGGCCTGATAGTAGTTTTATGTTAGTCTCAGGTAGTCTAGGCCTTTTGATAACTATTGTGGTTTGGTTGCTAACAAAAGAAATGAGTCGAAAAAATCTTGAATAACTATTAAGGAAATTGAATTTGATAAATTTACTACGTTATTCTGGATTTATCGATTGAACATTTTAATAGAAAAAGTTAAGCACCAAATGTCGCAAATCATAAAGTTCATTTTGCTAATTTTGATATTGCCTTTCCATTGCTTTGCCAAAAAATTCCGTTTCATAGATTTCAAACGGGATACCATTAACATTAATCACAAATATGTTGATTTGAATAACACTGATTATTATGGAGATAAATTACGTGCATTTGGTTCGGATGAAAATCACCATTCCAAAATTGTCAATTTCAGAATTAGTGACAATCCTGCCATTATTCATAGATGTAATGATACATTGATGGATGTTGATAGCAATAACCAGGATGAGTACCTATGTTATTATCATGACACAATTAACTTAACAAAACTGCTATTTAAGAATTCAAATGGAGTGACATCTAATGTTAGAATCGCATTAAGATTTACAGGTCATAATTACACATTTAGTTTCCAGGACAAAAGCTATTTATTATTAATGGCGGAGGATCGCAGGTTTTATCGTAATGTGTTAGTAAGTTATATGGTGCTTCTTGAAGTGAAAGACGAGTCTATTGTTCATGGTTATGCATTTGCAGATACGCCTGAAGATAATACGTCAGAACAGACCCCAAATTGCTTTGGCGACTTTAATAAAGATGGGATTTTAGATTTTTTGGATTGGCGAAAAATGGAATCCAAAATCAGTATGTTTTCATTGAAAGATGGTGCATTTGTAAGGAATACTGAAAATTATATTATCGTTGAACCTTCAAAAAAACAAAGGCGATATATGGAAAACTATGATGATCAATTCAATTTTGAGAATATAAATCGAAAGAAATCCAAGTGGTTTTACAAATTGTAGAATGTATTAGACCTGGAAATTCAAAAATAGGTTTCTGCGATGGTAATTGGTTATTCTTCTGTTAGATGTCAAAAAAAATCCCTCCACCAATATGCCCAACGACAATATTAATGGAGGGATTCCAATATAAAACGAAACTAAAAACTACCTGAATTCAAACCCTGATTTAGCCTTAATATCATCAACTGTAGTTACGAAATCGCTTGGTTTGCCACTTACGGTTAGGGTATTAGGGAAAATGTAGGCACTCCATGCCTTGGTTTTGTAATCATAAATCACTTTCCAGCAAAACTTAGGTACTACCACACCCTTGGCACCTATTTTCTTGTCTACCCCATAGCTGCCTATCCATACATAGATCGAATCGTCTTTTATAGCAATATCACGCTCCTGTTCCTCAAGGGTTTTCCAGACACCGGCATTCAGCCTATGTGTTTGTGGGAACATATTGCTGAAATAGAAGCACTCATTCATGGCTGCATCACCATGGCATTGGTTGTCGGCAGCAGGCATATTGTGGCCACGATCATACCCTGCACCTTTATAATCATCAGCCAGGTCGGTAGCGTCTTTATTAAATGGGTCTGGTGCGAAATTGTCTTTCCTCTTCAATTTACTCTCGCAGTTCACATCTTCAGTTCTTAGTTTATACTCCACTACCCATGGTATATGAGCGCTGTTTACAAAGTGCGACCTATAGTAGCTATGTTCCAGTACCACTGTATCCAGGCCCAGGCCCTTTTTCTTTACTGTTTTCAGGTTGGCATGTGTTGGTTCTTTGAAAATATCTTCAAGGGTAGTAGCCAGGCGTATACCGGCATAAAGCACTTGCTTCTCCACCAGGGTTTTATTCTTAGCTACATAGGCATTATCAATGACTCCGTCTTTAAATGCATACACATGCTCCAGCTGGGCTCTTGATTGGGTAAGCCAGGTTACAGGGTTAATCTCCTTTATTCCGTCCATTTGCTCATCGTCAATGCTTCCCATCAATGCCAGGCAATTTTCCTGGGTTATGTTCTGATTTTCTATTATTTCGCCATCCCATACCTTATGCAGGTTCGATGACTTACCCAAAAAACTCACCTCTACAATATTACCACCCACATCGCTGCCATAGCCCACATGTAAAGGCTGTGCAATATCTCCGATAAGGTGAATCAAAACCAGGATATTGAACTGAATATCCACATCGCTCATGTTCTCCCTGTGTTTTAGGTTGTTGATGGCATTATTTATTTCGTTCACAATATCCTTATCATCACTTGGTTTGTAATCTTTATCCTTATCAATATTAATAAAGTGCCACCCCTTGGTATAGGAGTATTGGGGATTATTACGCATGTCGTCCATCCAGGTACCGGCTGCTGGTACTGTTATATTACCCAGGTATTTCTGAATAGTCTGCTGGGTGGTGCTGTCCAGCATTCCAAACCCGATAGTTGCCACCATTTGGTGCCCCTTTCTGCCCCATGCAGTAGCACGGTTTGGCATTAACAATACTGTTGCGGCTAATGCAAATAATAGAAGTTTCTTCATGAGAAATATTTTATAACATTTAGTTCTCAAAGATTACTCGTTGTAACGGTAAAGTCAACAGGTGAAACACTGGAAATGTTTAATTAGGGGTTGATGCAGAATTGTGGATTGAAATTATAAGGGTTAGTTCAACACTACCACCCTACCTCATCTTATACACCCTCATAATTGTGCTGTTCAATACCCTAATTTCGTATAAGGTAGTGGTGTAGGGGTAATCACCGGGGTGGTTGCGGAAGCTGGTGATATAGTAGGTGGGGGATTCATCGAGGTTGCAGAGTTTTACCCTTTTTTGTTGTTCCGGTTTCAGCCACCTTATGGCATTCATAACAGGGTCGGTGGTTTTGCACACTTTTATGGTATCGGCATTATCGTTGGCCAATATATATTGCAGGCCTTGCTTGCAGGCACAGCCCCAGTAGTCCATATCGTAGTTTTGGCGCAGGTATTCGTTTTTATGACTCACCAGATTATTAAAATATACCTGGTGGTGTGGGTGAGCCTGAGCCATAAATACCCCTACCAATATCATTTGCAAACCTATGCCTGCCCAAACCACTCTATTAAACCTTGTGGCCAAGAGTTTATTAATACCATAAAGTGCCAACAAAACAAAAGATGGATAGATAAAATACAGGTGCCGCCAGTCGTCATAGTTCACGGCATTTATAGCTACCACCCCCAGCGACGGCCCAATAAAGCAGGCCAGGTAAAGCAGGAAATTCCTGTTGGCATTATTTTTCAACCATCCTAAAGGGGATTTTATAAAATGCCAGGCCAGCAATCCAAACCCTGCTAACCAAGCCACTAGCCACACTTCGGGCATGGTGATACTAAACCATACCGGGAGGTAATTGAGGGGTAGTTGGGCGCCATTTACATTTTTACCCATAAACAGCACCTCTCCTTTCCAAAAGATATGCGCCTGTGTCTGAAACTGCTCTACAAAATAATGAATAGGGGCCGACCATAATATAGGCCAGGCAGTATAGAGCATGAGGCAATAGCCTGCTACAAATACCAGTGGATTGGCAAAAAGAGGTGCAGGCTTTTGTTTGTCTTTGATTCCTTCTATCAGGTCAAAAATAAAGAAGCTTAGAAAGCAGGGTAGTAATAAAATACCCATTAC
>CAIWHI010000979.1 GCA_903912435.1 uncultured Bacteroidota bacterium
AGAATCCAAGTAACCAAAGCTGAACTAATATAAAAGCCCAATAAAAAACAATACCCTAAAAAGTGCCACTAGCGCACCACTGACGCGAGTGTTCCGACAGGATCACTCGTGTCTACCTAAATCAGCCGGACTGTGACCGGAATTCAAGGAACCAAATCTGAACTAATACAAAAGCCCAATAAAGAACAATACCCTGGAAAAGCCCGAAAAAATGACACTGCGGTAATAGGAATGAGATAGAACAAAGATCCGGCTGTTGTTTCAATTTAGGCAGTTGCACATTGAATACCAGTTGCATACTGGGGCATTTAGTTGACACGAGTGATCCTATCGGAACACTCGCGCCAGTGAAGCAGTGCAAGAATTAGGCTGTTGTTTTACTTTCAGCCTCTGTACTTTGAATACCAGTCGCAGACTGGGGTATTTAGTAGACACGAGTGATCCTATCGGAACACTCGCGCCAGTGAATCACTTGCGCCAGTGAAAGGTAATAAATTCGGACAAAATTGACTTTTATCAGTTTATATCGCCAGAATAATGACCCTAATCATTTTTCAGAATAGGTGGCGGGGGTACTTTTGTAAAAACATTCATAAGATGATTGATGTGACGTTGCTTGAAAAATACAATGTACCGGTACCAAGGTATACCAGCTACCCCACTGTGCCTGTTTGGAATGAGAAAATTGATGCAGACCAATGGAAAAACGCCTTCAGGCGGGATTTCAATGCTACCAACCAACAAAAAGGAGTGAGCCTGTATATACATTTACCATTTTGCGAAAGCCTTTGTACCTATTGCGGTTGCAACAAGAAAATCACTACCAATCATAGTGTAGAGAATGAATACATGGAAACCATTTTAAAAGAATGGCAACTGTATAGTAACCTAATGGATGAAAAGCCTATCATCAGGGAATTGCACCTGGGCGGCGGTACACCCACTTTTTTCTCTCCTCAGAACCTGGTAACTATGATTACCAGAATTCTATCAACCGCTACTCTGCATCCTGAATATGAATTTAGCTTCGAGGGGCATCCTAACAATACAACCAAAGAGCATCTGGAAGAACTATATAAAATAGGTTTCAGGAGGGTAAGTTTCGGCATTCAGGATAATGATGCCGAAGTACAAAGGATTATCAATAGAACCCAACCTTTTGAAAATGTAAAATTCGTAACCGAAACAGCAAGGGCAATAGGTTATAAGTCGGTAAACTTCGACCTGATTTATGGTTTGCCAAAGCAAACAGTAGAAAGTATTACCCGTACCATCAACCAGACCATTACCCTTATGCCCGACAGGGTGGCTTTTTATAGCTATGCACACGTGCCATGGACAAGCAAGGGACAGCGTTTGTTTGATGAAAATGACCTGCCAAAAGCAAGCGAAAAAATAAAACTATATCAGACTGGCAAAAACATGTTTGTAGCCAATGGGTACTACGATATCGGTATGGACCATTTTGCACTACCAAGTGATGATTTGTATATAGCCTCACAAACAGGCAGGCTGCACCGCAACTTTATGGGTTATACCACCCAGAACAGCAATATCCTTATTGGCCTGGGGGTATCTAGTATAAGCAGCACGGGGTTTGCCTTTGCACAGAATGCCAAGATATTGCATGCTTATACTGAACTAATCAATAGCGGAAACCTCGCCATAGAAAAAGGGTATTTCCTGAGCGATGAGGATGTGAGGTTTGGGCAATATATACTTGATGTGAGTTGTCGTGGCACTACCCGCTTCCTGCCCGATGATATGGATACAATCAATACCTATTGCATGCCCGAACTGGAAAAACTAATGGATGACAACCTCCTACATATCAACAATAATGTCCTCCAGATTACAGAACTAGGTAAGAATTTCATCAGGAATATCTGTTCTGCCTTCGACCTTTATATCCAGAAGAATAAGGCAAAAGAGGAAAAAAGAATTTTTAGTAAGGCGATATAGAATATTACGAATAGATTTATAGGCTGCTATTGTGGAGACGGTGGTGGCTTATATTATTGTAGTTTTAATTGATGATGTCTTTATTGTTTGCAAAGTTTATATTAATAGCTTCACTAGTTGAAGTGTCCTTACGTTACGTTTTTAGTAATATTTTTATACATGTTTATAAAATAGTATGTAAATTGGTCGTTTACGAGTGAGATTGCTGGAAACCAGACCAAGCGTGGACGCTTAGACTAGTGTCGATTACAATTATCTACAACACTAAAACACAGGCACATGAAATATATATTGTTATTGCTTGTTATTTTTATTGCAGCAATAAGCTATGGTGAATCAATAGATATAAGAATTCAAAAAATGCTTAAGGGAATCGAATATACATATTATTATATAGCATTCATAAATCATTCCGATTCAATATATTGCATAAACTCGGATATGGAATTTAATAGATTTACATTTGAAAATGATACTGTTACACCGGGTTAGGTTTTTAGAAGCAATGATACTGCGATCTTTAAATTTGGCATTGCACGGTATCATGTAACTGCATTTAAGCCCCTACCTACTAAGTATATAACACTATTACCAGGTGACATAAAGAATTATTACTTAGCAATTCGGAATCTTGATCAATATAAAAAACTTGAGATTCTATGTAAGTTACTAAGTGATTTTGATTATAAAAAAATATACGATGATGATGATAATGTATGGTTTAATGATCATGTTATTAGTAAGCAATTTATTTATATTGATCTCTAAAAAACACCCAGCATCTCGTTTGCGCTAATATAACATTGTTGTTATCATACTTTAGAACATTTAATTAACAAACAATACTCATTATCGTATA
>CAIWHI010000980.1 GCA_903912435.1 uncultured Bacteroidota bacterium
ATTCAGTTCCTGCTCCTCGGGGGTATTTTCAATTTCTACTATGGGGTTGCGGTTGCCGAGGCCTATGGCTTTAAGGCGGGTTTTGTCTATACCATGGGCTATAAGGGTATCCCGTATTAGTTCAGCTCTTTTGGTACTTAGGGTACTTTCGTCATAGGGTTCGTCATAACCGGGATATGGACCCAGGCAACATACATGGCCTTCCAGTTGTATTTTATAAGTTTTGTTGTGGAGCATAAATTCGGCGAGCATATTTACCGATGGTAGCGATTCGGGAGTAAGCCGCAGTGAGCCCCTGAAAAAGTGGATACCATTGAGGGGTAAGGTTTCATCATCTTTGAGTCGTTTTATATAATGGCTGAATTTTTCCACCACAGGTGTATCAATCTTCCCGAAATAGATGAGTTGTACTTTCCTATCTGCCGATACCCCATCCTTCTTTCCTGTTGCATTGTGCTGTATTTTACCCTTACCCATGCACAAGGTAATATTTGCTGCATTGTAACCTGAGGATATAAGATAATCCTGCACATTTTTGGCTCTTATGTAAGAGAGTTTATTATTGTAATCACTGCTACCCAGATAGTCGCAATAGCCCAGCACTATTATCTTCTTGTCCTGCTCCAGTAAATTGTTTTTGATTAGGCTATCTATGCAATGGCTTGCTTTTTCCGATAGTTCCGTTTTGTCCAGTTGGAAATAGATTTGCAGGGTATCATACTTTTCAGCAAATACCATTTGGCTATACAACAAAGTAAGTAGAGAGAAAACCAGATACCGCATGCTTAAAGATAAGCAATATCTAATTTAGTTGTAAACCCAAAACTCAAATTAATTCCCTTGATCCGGCTTCACATTAGTGGTATCATTCTCTTCATTCAGCCTGGCCTCTAGCCTTGCCCTTTCCCTTATGGCATATTTATTACCATGTATCAACTCATTCAGGTTATCGAACGACTTTTTCCAGCTTAGCCCTACCCCGAACCGCTGGATATCCTTATCTTGTAATACATCATAGTCACTGGTACGGAAACTGTTCAACCTCAGGCCACTACCCTCCTTAATCACATATTGCAACCTGAAATCGCCGGTAATATTAAAAGAAGATGAACCAGTGGACGCCGACGACTTACCCCAGTCAGAAGTACCACCAACCTCCACTATCAGGCGGTTATCGAAATAATTTTTACTTACCCCTAGCTTCACCTGTGTACGGTTAAGGGCTCCTACACTCTGGTCGCTATAGTTGTAATTGGTATATTTCACATCAATATTCAATTGCTTATCGCCGGTAATTTTATTTACCAGGCTGGTCAACCCACTCGATGCACTGCTTGAAATAATCTGGCTGATATTATTAATAGCACCAGTAGCCACTGTACTACCACCTATACCCTCCGGCGGCAGGAAGCTATTAATCAACAATAGCGAAGCTACCTGGTCAAATTTCTGGCGGTCGTTGTCGTTAATTAAAGATAATTTTCTATATGCAAGTGAGCTTTCCAGGTGCTTATCCTCAAGACCCAAATCGAATGTCAAAACCGGGTTAGTAAGGTAGCCATTCATATGCAGGGTTACATTTACCAATTGTGCAGCCTTGGCATCAGTAAGGTCATTGGCTGTCATAGATGCCTTCTCAGTCTCACTTAGTAAGTCCATCAACTTGGCCCTGGTCGAATACATAGCATCCACATTCAACTTAGTAGAGGCAAAAGGCCCCTCAAAATTAATAGAGCTACCATCCTTCAGCTTAAACTGCCTGCCAAAATGCAACTGCTTAAACGTGAACCTGTAATAGCCATCATTTATAGTATAGGTACCTCTCAGGCTAATGTCATTATTAGGTGGCATTTCAAAATCAACAGTACCTGTACCTACCGACATTATTTCGTCACCAGATGATGGATCAAGAACTATATGCATTTCTGCATTTTGGTTCATGTTTGCATTGATTTTGATGTCCATTTTGAACTTATCCTTCTTCACCACCTTTTCCTGGTTCTTACCATAGGTTTTAAACGACACATAACTATAGGTACCGCCATCGCTGCCTGAGGTAACAGGTATATATAACCTGGATTTTGGTGCAGGATATGCATTTACAGGATAGGCATTGTAGGCATGCAGGTAAATATCATTAAAATGCCCCCTTACTGTAAATGAATCCATACCTGCTATCAGGTTACCATAAAAGATATTGTTATCAACCGAGGTTAGGTTCATTACCTCAAACTTTTTTGATTCCACCTTCAGGTGCAGGCGCATATCCTTAAAAAGATTGTGCGAAAAGTGGCCGCTCAAGATGGCAGTATTCTGAAATGCATCATATACCGACACCTTGCCCAGACTAATGTGGGTATTATCTACATGTACATTAGCTGTGGGTATGGTATAACTTGTGCCCAGATAGTCGAAATGAAGACCACCATTTTTTAGCACCAAATTACCCAACAGGATGGGTTTGTAGGATGAACCTGTCAGTTCCACATTACCATTTACCACCCCGGTAAGCTTACTCATAATCCCTGCTACAAATGGCGATGCCCAGGAAGCAGGGGTATTTACAAATTTTATATTGCCCTGCAATTTCTGTTTAGCCAAACTATCCAATGATATATCACCAGCAGCCGTTATTGAGGCATTGTCGCGGAAGATACCTGTTTGTGGGTCAATACTTATAATTTGCCTGCCCCCATCATAAAATCCAATGATATTGATAGTACCAATGGTATCAGCCCCCAGTTTCACCCTGCTGGCATTTATATTTGCCTGCACATATAAATCCTGAAAAATTTTCTGAACAGACACTGTTCCGTTTAAACGACCATCTGGTTGGTAAGCTGATAACCCGGCCCATATACCTAATTGGCCAAGGTCAAGGTTCTCCATGTTTATCAGCAAGGACTTATCGTTATTTCTCAATTCGGTACCTGCGCTTATCCTTTGCAGGCCTGAAGTAATCTCTAAGCCCTGCACCATCAGATATTTATCGCTATATACCACCTTGCTACCACCTGCAATATCCCATTTGGCCTGGCTCAGGAAAAACTGCGAAGGGAGTATGGTAAGATATAATGAATCAGACCGTGCCAGTATCTGGCCATTTAATGTTATAGAGGTACTGGTATCAGGGGTAGTGGTTGCCACTGTAAAAGCTACTGAGTCATTACCAATCGTAGTTGTTAAGCTTAGCGAACCATTGATAAAACTATCACCAATAGCCACATTATCTATATTGCCGCTCAGGCTTATTCTTTGCAAGTTGCCCAGACCATCCACAGCAATATTTGACATATGAAACTTACCTATACTACCATAAGGCACGTTAGCTGATAAGGTTAGTTTGGTAGAAGCGGTATTTAATGAACCCTTAAAAGTGGATGAGTCAAACCCTCTTATCAGGGGGTAGGTAACCGCAAAAATGCTGTCTACAAAATAAGTCTCCACGGCAAATTCGAAGTTCTGGTCGGGCGGGTATTTATCAGGTGTTTTGATATAATCAGGTAGATACCTGGATAGGTAATACTGAATAGAGGCCGGCAATTTCATCAACTGGTAATTACCAGTGATACTTGCAATGATGTTGGTGCTTTGCAGTGCCAATTTCTTAGATGTCCCATCCCATGTGGAGGTAACCTGTACCGAATCGATAGCCAGTTTGTGGCTATTCCTTTTCATATCAATATCAATAACCTTTGCATAACCCGAGAAATTATCAATATCGCTACCCGTACATTTAAGGTCAAACTGGCCACTGGCAGTTATGGTATCTCCCGTAAGGTTGAGAGCCTTAAAATTGCTATGCTTCAATGTGGCTTTGGCATCAACCTCTACATTCTTATTACTGTAGTTAATTCCTCCATCAAAAACCATCGACAGGTTAGAATCATTAATTACCACATTACCGGCAAATTGTTTCTTGGCCAGCAATCCATTGGTAACAATATTATGGTAGGCATAATCCTTAATAGTAAATTCTGAAATATCCCCCACCAACTTCATCTGGGCATATTCAGGGTCGAATGAAGAACCTGAAATATTTTCATTCATTGTTAGTGCCCCGAACAAAGGCTGCTTTAGCAATGTGCCAATCCTAAATTTATTAGAACTTACCTGTCCCGAATACTCAGCAGTCTTACTGGCAAAGCCAGGGATTTTCATTTTAATATTGGCACCTACTATACCCAGGTTGCTATAAAAAGTACCGTTTAATGCGAAATCTTCCAACAAACCCTCGTAGCTGCCTTTAAATCTCAGGAATGCCACACTATCTATGGCAATTTCCGAACTATCGCGAAGATGGGGTACATATTTCAAAATCCCTTTAGCACTAGTACTTATCTCACCATCGGTAAAGGTGATATAGGTCTTCATAATATCGGGCAGACCCTTCATTGAGCCATTGCCACTCAATACCGATATTCCATCCGATATTTTTATATGGTCGGCAGTCACATTAGCCACTGTGCCCCTGCCATTTCCATTTACAGTAAACAGTATGTGCGGGAAATCCTTAAGCTGTGGGGTAAAATAGGCTATGTCCCGCTCGTCAATTAATGCATCCTTAAGATGCCCTACCATCTCCACACTATCTATATAGGTAAGAAAATCTGGAAAATGTCTGTAGTTCATGGCATAGTAATCCTTCATCTTACTAAATCCGGTTTCCAGGTAAAGGTTCGCACAAATAGAATGAA
>CAIWHI010000981.1 GCA_903912435.1 uncultured Bacteroidota bacterium
GAAGAAATTACTCTTCACCATGCTTGGAATTGGCCCATGAGGTCTCTACATTCCATTCCACATGCTTCACAAAGGTTTCTTTACGTTCAGCACAACCATCAAGTGAGCATAATTTGCATTGGAATGGTTGACAGCCATCAATATGTATAAACAACTCTACCTGATTGCCAAAATGAGATTTGATTAGTTTTTCAAGCGATTGTATTTCTATATCCGCATCGGCTACGGTATAGTACCAGGGCATTGACATATGTGCATCTACATGCATCATGCTGCCATATTGTATAACCCTAAGATTGTGAAGATCAATCCATTGAGGCTGACGGCTTTTTTGCAAAACCACCAATACCTTTTCTATAAGATCCATATCCATCTCATCCATTATACCTGATATAGATCGGCGCAATACCTTGTAGCCAGTATACATTACAATACCAGCTATACACAAAGCCACAACACTATCCATCCATTGCCATTGATCACCCGAAAACATCAAAATAATAAGACCTATTATAATAGCAATTGTTGAATAAGCATCTGTCTTCAGGTGCTTACCTGCAGATACCAATACCATAGAATTGTTCTTTATCCCCTTTATCTCCGCATACCTACCAGCCAGATAGTTGATGCCGCCACAGATAATGATAATGATCAATCCTATATTAAGTTTTTCTAACCCATGGGGATGTAAAAGATTAAGGATAGCATCATAAATGATGATAATACCTGATAAAAGTATCAAAGTACCTTCAACTGCTGAAGAAAGAAATTCGGCCTTACCATGCCCATAAGGATGGTTGGTATCGCGGGGCATAGCTGCAAGCGACAAACTAAATAATCCCAAAAAACCTGCTATTACATTTACTATACTCTCAAGTGCATCGGTAAGTATGGTAACAGAATGAGTTAAATACCATGCTATTATCTTGCCTAAAAATAGCACGACCGAAAGTATCGCAATATACCGTTGAATTCTTATTGGTGCCATAATTTTAGCTAGTACGTAAAGATAAGGATTTGCATTGTAAGGGATTGTGCCCCCTATTCATTAATAAAAACACAACATAAACTCACCTTAAAGCCTGAATATTACTTAGTAGAAGTAGGAATAGGTGGTAGTATCATTGGGCCTTCCGGTATGGTCAACCAGTATTTTGGTAAAAACGCTAATTCTACCACTACCATCATAGGTATAAAGGTACTGCTCGGTCATTATATTGCCAGTATAGAAGTCTTTAGGTATATGGTTTGACTTGATAAAGGAACGGCCATAGGTAAGAAATTCGTTAATTCGGATAGCATCACCTATTTGCCCGGTATGACTATTATCATAATCATACTTCCAGTTGACTCCATTACTATTGTAATCTGTCATATCTCCATTGTTCCAATTATAGTAAATAAATGTAACCGAATCGTATGGATACCTGGTAATAGGGGAAACAACATTAATTTCTGCCAATTGATTGCTGGAATTATAAAGCATATTAAGAGTATCCTTCTGAAGTACTTTTAATATCAAGCCATTACTGTAGGCATATATCGACAGAAAACTACCTGTTCCATCAGTTATATTATAGGACGAACCAATATAGTTAAAAAAAGTATAACCATTATATCCGGTATCATACCCCCCTCCCACAACTACAAATGAGTCAACATTATTAAACCTGTCATAAACAATATGGTAATGTCTCACCCCACCATTATGAGTAATATCTAGCGCCGCTATTCGTGTATTACTCAGGCTATTGTTGGCAGATTTTTTACAAGAAAAATTGGTTGCCAGAACTACAACTAGGAACGGAATAAGATATAGTTTACAGGAGTTCATCATTTCACATTTTATCTCTAAGCAAAGATAAGGTTTTGTTGGGGATAGGAGGAGATGGAATTGAGCTCATATAAATTAATTTTTCATCTCGATTTATCATTAGGGTTTATATTTGGTAACTGTTACTAGTCCAATGCATCAATACTATGTATTGATGCATTGCCACAAAGTAACATGACGAAACTGATGCTTACACCAGAACCAAAAAGGAAAATCAAATTCCAACAAAACACCATCTTAATCAAGGTTCAAAAAAAAGTGGGGTATTAATGGGGCAATTATGGGAAATTAGGAAAACACACATGTAATTAATATATAATAACTTACAGCAATCAATAGGTCTCCTTTCCTCAAAAAAGTATTTCCCCAAAAAAGGGGCAATCTGCAAAATATAGCTGGTCAGCATTTGCGGGTCTTTTCACAAAAAATGGCGGAATTCTGTAAAGGCTGATTCAAACATATTGGGATCAGTAATCCCAAACCTCGTGTATACCTCAACACCTACATTATTTTAATTACATAACTTTCCCTAACTTAGTAATCAAAAGTACATTTACAAAAATGTTTGAACGACTCAGGGATGATTTTCCAATAGATTACGAACAGCTAAATAATTACAGAAAATATTTCAAGCAAATTGAAGTGCCTGCTAAAACAGTCCTATTGATGGAAGGTGAGATTGCACGTAAATTTTATTGGATTCAAAATGGCTGTATAAGGGTTTGGTTTAATAACAATGGAGATGACATTACCTTCCAATTTTTCTTTGAGAATAGCGCAGTTGCATCTTTAGAAAGTTTCAGGAAGGCAATTCCCAGTCCTGTTACTATTGAGACTATAGAGCCTTGTGTGCTCTGGTATGCAGATAAGCATGAAGTTGAGCAAATAGTTGCCGAAATAATGGAGCGGCCTCGCCTTCGTAATCTTTTTATTGACTCAATATTTGAAAGAACCTTCGACTATATGAAGCATTTTTTATCTTTTATAAGAGATAGTCCTACGCAGCGCTATTTAAATCTTGTAAAGGAGAGGCCGGAATTGATCAAACGAATCCCTCAACACTACATAGCATCCCATCTTGGTATCACCAGGGTCCACTTAAGCCGAATCAGGAACAAAGTTGCAAAAGGTAATATTTTGTAACAATTGTTATCGTCATCTAGCATAATAGGGTCTTAATTTTGCTGCTTAACTAAATTGAAGATGAAAGCAGCAGTAGTATTTCAGAAAGGTGAACTACCAAAATACGTTCATAATTTCCCTGCACCAGTTGCCGCTGGTGACCATCAATTGTTGGTTACAGTTAAGGCTGTTGCCATAAAGCATTTGGATAAAATGAGGGCAAGCGGCCAGCATTATTCCACACAAAATGAAACATGGGAGCCAAAAGTAGTAGGTGGTGATGCAGCCTGTGTACTGGAAGATGGCACCCGTGTATATGCATTGGGATTAAGCGGTACAATTGCCGAAAAAGCAATAATTGATAAGAATAAAATGGTACTCATTCCTGATAAGGTAACCGACAGTGTAGCTTGCGCCATACCCAATGGTGTTATGGGGTCTGCTTTAGCCTTGCGTTTCAGGGCAAATATTAAGTCAGGCGAAACAGTATTAATAAATGGGGCTACAGGTTTCACTGGTAAGATTGCCATACAAATGGCTAGGCATTATGGTGCAAAAACCATTATTGCCACTGGGCGGAATGAGCAGTCATTACAATCTCTAATAGCCCTGGGGGCAGATCATATTATTTCATTAAAACAAGACGATGACAAGCAGGCACAGGCTATTAAGATCATTCATAATGAAACGCCAATAGACATAGTAATAGATTATGTGTGGGGGCATATTGCCGAAATCATTCTTAATGCACTAAAGGGCGATGGAGGATTCTCCCATAAGACACGCTACGTTACGGTAGGGGCAATGGCAGGCGATAAAATAGAGCTATCTTCATCAATACTAAGGAGTACAAATATTCAGATATCTGGATCCGGGTTGGGGAGCTGGTCGAGAAGTGAGGTGCATACCTTAATAAATGAAATCCTTCCGGAAGCGTTTCAATGGGCAGCAACAAATGAATTAAAGATTGAAACCGTAGATGTGAATTTAGAAAACATTGAAAACGTATGGAATATCCCTGTCTCTGATGGAAAACGGCTTGTAATTAAAATTTAACAAATTTAAAATGCCTCAAATCATAACATCCTCCAGTCCAAACGTCCTTGGTTTATCTACTTGCAAGTGCCAGCTTGCTAATAGAAGCGAGAAACTTCAATGTAATAGGACTAAGCGACGCTTCGACCAGAACCAGTTAACAGGACAAAGCAAATGCTTCGACCAGCCTCCCAATCACCCTCTACCCTTCTGTCCCCGATGTTCTATTTAATGTAAATCCAAAAGAAGAACCAACACCTAGTTTACTTCTTACAGTTACTGTTTGGCCATGGGCTTCTATAATGTGCTTTACTATTGCTAAACCCAAACCAGTACCGCCTATATGGCGTGCACGGCTGCGGTCAGCACGGTAGAAGCGCTCGAAAATCCTGGGTAGGTGCTCCTCGCCAATTCCAGGCCCATCATCAGATACTTCTATATACGCATGCTTATCATCCATTTCGTAGCAACCTGATATAACGTGGCCATTGTCATTACCATACTTGATGGCATTTTCCACCAGGTTCACCAACACCTGTTTTATCTTCTGCTTATCGGCATATACTACTACCGGGCGCTCTGTACCCTTCTTAAACTGCATTTGTATACCCCTGGCTTGCGCTTTCAGCGATAGCTCTTCATATACATCCTTTATCAAATCCTGTATATAGAATGACTCCTGAATGATGGATGTTTTGCCCGATTCCAGTTTTGATATTTCGTCCAGGTCATCAACCAGCCTCACCAATCGGTCTATACTCTTTGATGCATTGCCCAGGAACTTACGGTTCACTTCCTCATCTTCAAGCGCACCACCAAGCAGGGTATCTACATAGCCCTGAATGGAAAATATGGGGGTACGCAGTTCATGTGCCAGGTTCATCAGGAATTCTTTTCTGAACTGCTCATTTGCCTTTAGCATTTCAATTTCGTCCTTCCTTTGGGCGGCCCATTTCTGCACATCCTCACTCACCTCTTCTATCGATTTTTGGGGTAGTATATTATCGTAAAAAAACTCTTCCTTTTTGGTGGCTTTGGTTTGATAGATGAATTTATAGATAATCTTAATCTTGCGGTAAATGAACCTTTGCAGGGTATAATAATACAACCAGTAAATAATGATAAACGTAACTACAAATACCAGAAATGGCGTATACCAGTGGGTGTAAACAAAGAGGCTAAGTATAGCATTCGCCGAGGCTATTATTATAGCTGTGATATACGATAATAACCTGGGTGAAAGATTTTTGGTATCCAGTATTGACATATTCAGTATTGCTTCTCAAATGTAATAATCCCAATGTAATAAACCGAGCTTATCACATTGGGATTAAAAATTATTGATTATTTTATTTTAATGAGCTTTAAGCCATTTCGAATTTATACCCTACACCCTTTACAGTAGTGATCAGATCAATGCCGGCCTTCTGGCGGATTTTACGGATATGCACATCAATAGTACGGTCTCCTACTATTACATCTGTACCCCATACACGCTGCAAAATCTCGTTTCTCAGAAATACACGACCAGGTTTTGATGCCAGTAAAGAAAGCAATTCAAATTCTTTTTTAGCCAAAAGTATTTCTTCTCCTTTATACGAAACAGTGAATTTTGTTTTGTTAATTTCAAGATCGCCAAAAGTTTGCTTTTGCTCCTGCTCATCATCTTTACGGAATCTGCGTAGTGCCGAACCAATCCTGGTGGCTAAAAGTTCAGGCTTAATTGGCTTAGATATAAAATCATCAGCTCCAATTTTAAGACCTTCAATTTCAAATTTTTCGTCGTTAAGGGCAGTAAGGAAGATGATGGCTGTATCATCAAACTCATGCATTCCTCTCAGCTCCTTTATGGTTTCCATGCCGTCTTTATTGGGCATCATCACGTCCATCAATATAAGATCTGGCCTGAAATCCTTTGCTTTCCTAATAGCCTCTACACCATCTCTGGCTGCTGCTATAAGATAGCCCTTGCTCTTCAAATTATAACTGAGGAACTCAACTATATCTGGTTCATCATCTACTATCAGGATTTTTCCCGGAAATACTTCCATAATTATTTTTATTCTTATGCAATATTATGAACCCAATGTTAACCCAAAAAGAACGCCATATTAAGTAATTGTTAAGCAGACTTAATATTGGTCAACACAATAAAAGTAGCTTATAAAAGACAAAGGTCAAAATCAGGTTAGATTTTGACCTTTGTATAATAGCAGTACCTATAATTATATTGATAAAGCAAATTTTCTAAATAGATTAAATAGAATCAAACTATTTAAGTGATACCTTGCCATTACCTACTTTGAAACCTTCGTTATAAATTTCAATCTGGTAATCGCCTTTTTGGTAATCACCTTCCTGATGCCAATCGATAGTTACGTCTTTTACTACCTGAGCTTGTGTAAGTGCAATATCCTTCACAACCGAATAGCCTAATTTACCACCGTCATTGAGGTTCATCATACCCGAACCATTAGTTGGATTACCCATAATCCTGCCATCAGGTGCAATGAGGCGAAGATAAAGTTGTTTAGTACCACTTTCAGCAATCCTGTTTTCGTCAATATCAAATTTGATACGCAACACGTCTACCTTCCTGGCTTTGGTAGTTTCTTTTTCCTTACCATTATTTTTAATGTGGATTGGATCAAGGCGGAGGTTAGAGGCATGTAAAACAGAACCTATTTTATGTAAAGCAATGTTCTTGCTCACTGTTGAATCACGCTCTTTAGTAACCACCTGTACTTTTCCTGTAAGGGCTGCATTTTCTTTTTCCAATTCGGCAATCCTGGCTTCATATTTCTTTGACTGGTCAGACAAACTGGCTATCATTTCCCTTGCATCCTTAAGTTCAGCATCAGAAGCATTTTTCTTGGCTAGTATTTTAGCAATCTGACCTTTCAACTTTTGCATAGCTTCTTTGTCACCGGCAAGTAAGCTATCCTGATGAGCACTCTGGGTTTTCATCATATCAATCTGTACAGAAAGTGCATCAAATTGCTTTTGTAATGAATCACGAACTGTATTTACAGAATCAATTTGAGTTTTTTGCATTTTTGATGCAATATCATTGTCCTGGGCCATCTTGTTCTTACTCATAAAAAGATATAGGCAACCGGCAAGTAGAACCAGTATAATAACCCAATATATGATGGAGTTATTTTTTTTGCCCTGGTTATTTTGAGACTGCGACTCTGAATTAGTTTGATTTGACTGACTCATAATTTACTTTTGTTTGAATTAGTTGATGATAAATAATTTACAAAGGTAATGTACTAGAACGGCAATGGAGAATTTTAAGGAAATTTTGTTTATCGATATCGAAACAGTGCCTGAAAAGCCTGCATTTAGCCATTTATCGGAGGCTATGCAACATGAATGGCTGAGAAAAGCTAAAACGGTGAAATCGAACAGCACAGAAACACCTGACCCTGAAGCCCTGTTTGGTGAGCGGGCGGGTATTTTTTCTGAGTTTGCAAAGGTAGTGTGTATTGGGTTTGGTAGCTTCGTTTATACCGACAATAAATGCACCATGCGCTTAAAAGCATTAATAAATGCCAATGAAAAGCAATTATTGA
>CAIWHI010000982.1 GCA_903912435.1 uncultured Bacteroidota bacterium
CAGCACTACCTGCTATGGCGGCGGCGGCGGCGGCGGTTACTACGGCGGCGGAGGTGGAAGCACTGCAGGTGGTGGCGGTGGTAGTTCTTATACCAGCTCTACCCTGGCAACATCTGTGGTACACACAGCAGGATTTAGAAGTGCAGCCAATGGTATTATTACAATTACACCATCTTGTTCTACGGTAACTGGCGGAACAATTGTCGGACCATCAAGTGTATGTGTAGGTTCTGTTACAACATTAACTGATTCTGCAGGTTCAACTGGTGGCACATGGTCATCAAGTAATCCTTCAATAGCAAGTATTGATTCTATGTCCGGTGTGGTAACAGGTATTTCAGCAGGTGTGGTAATTATTACTTATACCGTAAGTAATTCCTGCCATACATCTACTGCTATCGCTACCTATTCATTTACACTAGTGGCGGTGCCATCACTAGTGTTAGCATATGCATATGGTTGTGGTGATATTTATACTTTAACAGCTACAGGAGGAACCACCTATACATGGTCTCCGTCTTCAGGTCTATCATGTGCTACATGCAGCACCACGACTTACAACCCAACAGCAAACACAATTTTCACAGTAAGCGCTACCACAAGTGGATGCACTGCACATGCTACTATGCCTATTGATGGCAACAGAATAAATGGCCATATAACATTTAGCAGCACAGCACCCGATACCCTGGATATGAAAGTATGGCTGATTAGATTTAACTCGATAGATAGTTCGATTTATTCACTAGACTCCACAAGTACTTGTCTTGATGCAGGTGTTCCTTTTTATGAATTCATGGATAAGCCAGCAGGAAATTACATGGTAAAAAGTAGAATGCTATTTGGAAGTTATGCCGGCATGAGCGGTTATATGCCAACTTATAGCTCAGCAACCACACATTGGTACAGCGCTGCAACAGCTGCTCACTCCTCTGCTACCGATGTAATGAATATAAACATGCAGTATGGTACTGTACCTGCTGGTCCTGGCTTTATTAGCGGCTATGTAATTTCAGGTGCAGGAAGGGGTACAACCGGTGATGTTCCAGCAGTAGGCATGCTAATCTACTTACTTGATGCAACTACCCACCTACCTCTTACCTATGCAATTACCAATACGAGTGGTTTCTTCTCATTTGGCAGTATAGCTTATGGTAATTATATCATTCATCCTGAAGTGTATGATTTCAATACGATTCCATCTGCTACAGTTACACTAAGTGCAACTACCCCAAGTGCAACCCATATTGACTTCAGGCAGTATATGACATCAAGAATCATTAAGCCATATGCAATAGGTACGTTAGGTTTGACTAGTACAGTAAACGATGGATTCAATTTATATCCAAATCCGGCCAATAACAATCTGAATATCGTTTGGTCAAATCAAATGACTGTTGATGCAAATTTGATTATTACCGACATGACAGGTAGAGTTGTATTAAATACCACTTTGGGTATTACCAGCATTAGTGGTAAAGCAAATGTATCATTAGATGGTTTGGTAAATGGAACTTATTTGGTGACCATTAATTCAGCAAGTATACATTATACAAGCAAATTGCAGATAGCTAAGTAATCAGTAAATTGTCTTTTAGAAAAAGGGTGTCTCAAAGCGGGACACCCTTTTTTATCAACGACAAATACGATTTCAACACTCTTAAATGAAAAATGCCTTGTAAATCATTGATTTACAAGGCATTAATGCTTTCGGCTGTGACCGCGTCAGGATTCAAACCTGAAACCTTCTCATCCGTAGTGAGATGCTCTATTCAGTTGAGCTACGCAGCCATTTTTCAATCGGAGTGCAAAGATATGGAACTATAGCTTACAAATCAAAATTTTCTTTTGAAATTTTGAGAAGATTACCTCTAAAGCCTCTTTTTAATATTGAAATGGAAGAATTGTTGCACCTTTGATGCAATATAGCAATAATGAACGTAGAAATATGGTCGATAGGCAAGGAAAATGAACCTTTTATACAGGAAGGCCTTAATTATTATTTTAAGAAAACCCGACCTTGGAACCCTATTGACCTGGTGATTATACAAACACCTAAAAACAAGGCAACGACCGATATTGAGCGCACCAAACTTATGGAGGAGGAATTGTTGCTAAAAAAACTGCAACCCCATCATTACCTTATATTGCTCGATGAAAAGGGTAAGATGCTCAATTCCATACAATGGTCGCAACAATTCCAGCAATGCATGAATACCGGGGTAAAAACGCTTGTCATTTTAATAGGTGGTGCTTTTGGGGTAACAGATGCAATTAAGAACCGAGCCAACCAGTGCTGGTCATTATCTAACCTTGTATTTCCCCACCAGATGGTAAGATTGATTACCGCCGAACAAGTTTATAGAGCCTTCAGCATACTGAATAATTCGCCCTACCACCATGTTTAGGTAATAATCTCAAAGAAAAAAGAATTTCCACTTGGTAAGGTGTGAAGATATACTTACTTTTGCACACCTTAAGAACGGAGGTCACATAGTTCAATGGATAGAATAGAAGTTTCCTAAACTTTAGATCCAGGTTCGATTCCTGGTGCGACCACAGAGTAAAATTACAAAAGGCTATAAATCAATGGTTTATAGCCTTTCTTTTTTAGCTGCGGTACACTATGAGGTACAATTGAAAGCTTTCAGTATATTTCTTGTTTGCAATCTAATTTTCGAGTGTGTGAAAAATGGTCTTTATTCTTGACAAAATAATGGAGTTCAACAACGTAATCATACTTTGGTGATTGTTCCCCATTTCTATCTGTAATGAGAATTAATTTTTCTCCCTGGTACATAGTACAACCATCCACTGTACCAAAATAATTCATACCTTCTTTCCCATTTTTATTATAGACTTTTTCATACAGATCTATTCCGTAAGTTAACCACCCTGCTGGTTCAAATTCCGGGCCAACCTTAATTGGTTCATTTTGAACTGATGAAGGTTCTTCAACAGGTATGGGCCATCTAACAACATTGTCTATTTTACAATCCAAAATTTGCCATTGATCTGGATATTTTGTTCAGTATAGCGGACACGGGTTGAAATGCGATAAGCATTTATTATTCCATCCTTTGTCCAAGTATTTAATGTTACTAAACTAATTCCAAGTCGTTGCGCAGCTTCTTTGCGGGTAAAAAGCTTTTTGGCGTTCAATGATGTACTATCCAAATTTTTTTCTGGAATACCCACTTTGGAAATACAGTTTTCTATTTCGGTACTTAAGAAAGTTTTAAACTCTGCTAATGTGATACCCTCAATGATTAAAGACA